>JAHCHD010000034.1 GCA_026129915.1 Bryobacterales bacterium | reverse complement strand
CCTGCACTGGTGCTCGCTGCACTCCAGTTCGCGCCAGAATCAATAGTCGTGCGGCAGCCTGCTTTTTCAAGATTTCTGAGAAATCTCCGGGTTCCGTCCGGTTAGCGTTGTTCCCTTCGCGGGTAGACTGAATTTCAAATCGCGTCTCCGCGCCGTGGGCGGGGACTTCTTTGGGTACTTATATACCTGACACACCACGCTAACGCGGTCACCCAATCAGATCGCGGAGGATCTTCCCAGAAGCGATCTTGAGTGCTTCGATTGACAGTGTTCCGGTAGCGGATAAGACAACTTCCTTCGCCTTGGACCAAACCGTATCACTTCGCATGTTCTGCAAGAATTCGTGCCCTTGGTAGGTCAAACGAAGCGCACGCCAACATCGACCGTCCTTTGTTGACTGATCTCTCGCTTCGATGAGCCCGCCTTGGTAAAGGTAGCGGACGTGGTATGTCACCGTCGCAGCATCGTACCCATCAACCGCGATGGCGCTTCCTTTTCCTTCGTCTTCGAGATGTTGTTCTTCCAACTTGGCGAGAATGGCTCGATTCAGGTCGAAATCGATCTTCATTGATTCTTCCCCTTTCGTTCTCGCTTCCGCTTCGCTTTCGGTTCCACCAATGACACTTGCTCGACGGACAGTGGAGAGACCTTCATGTGCTCCGTTACCGTGTTGATCTTCGGTGCTTTCAGCAACCGCGAAGCAAGGCTCTCGAACCGCGCGAACTCTTCCGGTTTGTCTCTGGGTTTCGACATGCTCGTTACCTCGCTCCAACCATTCTATGTCCGCGTGCGCAATCCGAGACGTTCTTCGACTTCGCACTGTTCGTAGCGGTTCAGCTTCGAGAACGGGCGCGATGGCTGGACGAAGACCATTTCTTCGTCATAGAAACCCCGCACGTATTCCGCCGCTGCCTTCTGGTGCATGAATGCCTTTGGCGTCGCTCGAAAGTCGTTTCGGTATCGGATTGCCCAGTACGGAATCTGCATGGGATCTATTCGCTGATTCCACCCATCGGGGAAATGTTGCCATGGCTATTCTGAACGAACAATGGGAACGTTCTCCCATCATTGAGAGTCAACACAAGGTTTTCCCCCACACCAAAACACATAGGTTCAATGTGTCCATGCACTTCAAAAAGACCCAACATGTCAGCATGTGGATCTTGATATATTGGTGTCGGAATGACTTCTCGCCATACTTCCAGATAATACGACACTGTTGCTGTCTCACCACTTTCTGTACTAACGATACCTTTGCCTTCAAGCGATTCCACTAGACGCATACTACCTCCTTATTCCCAAAACTACTGACTGATACTACTCTTCTATGGTAACGCGGCACAATCACACAGCGTCGATGAACCACTTCATTATGTCGACATTTGGCTTAGTCTCGGACGCTCGCTTCTTGGCAGCATCTATGACACGAACTCGATATTCATGCTTCTTGGCGACGGCAAACCCGCATCCTGAGAAGATGGCATCAAGTGTGCTCTCTATCTCTTGAAATCGCTTACGCCAGTTCCAGCAGAGAGTTTCCCCTTCGATCCAAATGACATCAATCCCGTTCTGTTGGTAGTACGCCTCTTTCTTTTCTCGTTGGCGCATGTACGAATCGGCAATGGTTCTTCCGGTCGCCTTTGCAAAGCCAGCGATTTCCAGGTAGATCGTTTTGCCATTCAGTGTAAGAACGCCGTCAACGGTGAACGGACCTACCTTTTCGGTTTCGTACTGAAACTCTATTTCCCGAGAGTATAGGTACTCGAAAACAATCGCTTCAAACCCGCTCCGAACACAATTCCCGCTGCGAATGGTGTGTGCAGTGCCGTTTCTGTTGCATTTGGAACATCCCGATTTCTTGCTCAGATGGTCATTAGGCGACTGATAAAAATACCCGTGTTTAGGGCATCCTATTTGTACAGGAGTTTTGCTGTTCACGTATTGGACATGATCATACCGATAGCGGTCGCCATGGATGCGAAGCGCCTCCGCAATAAAGCCTTCGCTGTTCTTACGCCCTACGCCACCACATTGGGGGCATCCGTGCCCTTTAAGATGAGCGTGTGGCGATTGAGAGAAGTCACCGTGGACAGGACACGTTATTGTTACAGGAGTAACGGCATCCCGGTACTCAACAGAATCATAAGAGAAACGAGTGCCGTGGACCCTTGTGGCTTTCTCAACAAATTGCGACGTATTGCTCTTTGCCGTTCCACCACACACGTCACAACCACCACCCGACAAATGTCGATTTGGAATTTGCCAAAACGAGCCGTGGACCGGGCACACAATTTCCAGTTTTGTTTTACTTGTGATATAGTGAGCCCGCGAATAGTCGAATTTATCCCCGTGGACGGCACGTGCGTCTTCTATAAACAGTGCCGTATCCTTCTTGGCTTTCCCGCTGCATCGCGGACATCCGTTCCCTCGTAAATGGACATCCGGACGCTGCAGATAGCTTCCGTGTGTAGTGCAACAAATCTGGATTGGTTGAGTATTGCGAACATAGACAACCTGATCGTAATGGTACCGACCACCGTGGATGCTTTGTGCTCGCTTAATGAAGTCTTCTGTTGTAATACCCATATACAGAAGATAGCACGGGTGTACCATAGGCAATCGTTAGTAGCGGCGGAATGACGAAAAGGCGCGGGCGAAGTAGCAGGACTATCGGTATGCGAAGAAGCGAGAGCTTGGTGAGAACTGGGTTACTTCGTGCCAGTAACCTCAGTGTAGGTGAGCTGTTTGCCAGTGACGCCACGAACAACCTTGTGAAAGCGTCCAGAATCGCAGTCCTTCCGTTCGTTGAAGCGGAAGGACTGTTCATCCAGGTAGCGGAACAGGTGAAACGGTTCCACAGCGACGTAAGTTCCCTTCAGAGTCCGCTTCAGCAAACTCCAGAAGTTCTCCATCCCGTTCGTGTAAACGTGCCCGTTGACATATTCTTGCGCGTGATCGATGACCTTGTGGATGTAGTCGCCAAGCAAGCCATCGTCGCTTTTCAGCGCATCCGTGTGAAGTTCAGAACCGTGTGCAACGTGATCGCGGACAATCTTCTGAATCGACTTCTTGCGGCGCGTCTTCGCTACGACCGTCTTGACCTTGCCACCACGCTCCAGCATCCCAACTACGATGCTCTTGCCAACGGTTCGGCGTCCCTGAATCTTTTGCTCCCGGACATGCGCGTGCATGTTTCGCGCCTTGCCGCCAATGAAGGTTTCATCCGCTTCCACGGTTCCGCTTAGGGGAGTTGTGCCCGGTTCCTGCATTGCCAACCGGATTCGCTGAAGCATGAACCACGCGGTCTTCTGTGTCACGCCAATCGCGCGATGAACTTCCATGCTCGACACGCCATTCTTGCAGTTCGCAAGCATCCAGGTGACGATGAGCCACTTGTCCAACGGTAAAGGCGAATCTTCAAAGATGGTCCCGGACTTTGGCGAGAATTGCTTGCGACACGCCATACACTTCCAAATGCGGCGCGTCTTGAGGTAGGTAAACGCTTCTTTCGATTCGCAGTGCGGACAGACAATCCCGTCCTTCCACCGCAGATCCGAGACAAACCGAACGCATACTTCAGGATCGGCAACGTACCGTACCGCTTCAGTCAACGTCTTCGGAAGAGTCTCGTTTGTCTCGCTCACGTTTCCAATATGACGGATTCACGCGGGTGTGTCACGTATATAAGTACCCTTCTTTAAGAATGTCCCGTTGGGAGCCGACGCGTGCATCATGAAGCGGATTTTCCGCGACTGGGACGACGACCGCAGCCGACTCATCCTCTCGAACATCCGCCACACCATCAACAAGTCCGCCAAGCTGCTGGTATTCGACAGTGTGATCCACACCGGCAACGCCGTGGATTTCCACAAGTTCATGGGCGTGAACATGCTTGTGATGACGGGTAGCCGCGAGCGCACCGAAGAGGAATTCCGCACCCTGCTTGCATCGGCGGGCTTCGATCTCACCCGCGGAAATCCTACCGGGGTATGGTCTCAATCGTGGAAGCGGTTCCGGTGTAGGGGAAGCTGATGATGGTTACCTAATCCCCCCTCCGCGCCGAAGCGTCGTTGGTACACCAGGCATGCTGATGACGTTGGCGGGGAAGGAAACACGCGATGAAACGATGGAGTTTTGTAGCAGGGAATGAGGCTGCGGGAGAGCCATGCCCCCGCTGCAATGAACCGGACCCCCTTTTGCTCCGCTTGACGGTATTCGTCCGGGCAACCCCATTTTTGTCGGTTCCTACGAATGCAGATTATCTAGGGGAATGGGTGATGGCGCTGACTTCTTGGACCACGGCAGAGATCTGGTTTGGCGTTTCCGTGCGAGCGCGCGGACACGCAATCGGTTTGAGCTTCGGGTTTGGCAGTTAGGGTCTGGCAGCGCCGCCAGCGGAATTTAGGGTACTTCAGTCACCGGGTCAGCATCGTGGCGAGTGGAATTGGACTCAAGCCGTCGCCAGGCGCGGGATTCCATTTTGCCACTCCAACTTGCGGAAGGATAGGTGCCAGGTTCGCCCGTTGTCGTTGTTTCCCTGGAAAAAGAGATAGGTTTGTCCGTCATCATCCACAAAGGCAGCGGGATGCCCTGACTCGGAAGAGTTCCACTCGCCGGGCTTGCCATTTGCCAGTAGCGGTTCCTGGAAGATGCGTTCCCAGCGGATGCCGTCGGTGCTGCGGGCGCAGCCAACCTGTTGCGGGTCGTTGTTGTAGCCGCCCGCGTAGAACATGTACAAGGCGCCATCACGCACGATGACGGATGGTGCTTCAATGCATTGGGTTTCCCAGGGCAGTTCCGGCTTCAGCAGCGGCCGGTCCGCCAGCATGGTCCAGGAATCGCGCGCGAAGCCACCGGCGCGCGGGGCGCTGGCGCCCACGAGCATCTGAATTTTCATTTCGGGATCGCGAGTGGCCGCATACAGCAGCCAGCGATCGCGGAAGGGTACGACTTCGGCATCGATCGCGCGGCCGGCATTCCAATCGCCAGTGGGACGAAAGATGGGGTTAGACGGCTCGCGGCGGAAGGTGAGGCCATCGGAGGAGACTGCATGACAAATGGCATCCAGTCGCGCATTCCCGTAGGTCTGGTAGAAGAGATGCACCTGATCTGCCAATACCATCGCGCAGGGCGCACAAAACCCGCGACCTTCGTAGTCATGCTCCGGCTGCAGGGCTCCCACTTTGCGCCAGTTCACGAGATCTGTGCTTTGCGCGATGCCCACTACCCAGTTCAGGAGATCGGATCCTACCTGGCGGGTGGGTGTGGAGTAGTAGAGCCAATACTTCCCGCGAAACCGGATGACGGAAGGATCCTTCGAGTAAGGCCGGCCGAGTTGAGACTCGTCTGCCCATCGCATGGACTCTTCGCCGGCCGCAGCCATGCTAAGGGCGGGTGGCAACAGTAGACCGCAGAACAATCTTCGATTCATGGTTCGCATCCCCGGCACTGTGGACTGATGGTGTCTGCTTGTTACGATATCATCGCTGACGCGGGATGGGCGATGGTGTGCCAAGTGGCTGCTTAGGGTTGCCGGGTGCGAGGAGGGAGAGTCTTCCAGGTTATTTTGAGGCCAGCGGACAAGCTGCCGGAATAGCCGCGAAATAGGTAGGCTCCTACGCCGGGAAGGCTGGGGCAGATGACCTTTTCCAGCACGGAATCGACGGTGCGGGTTTGGTTACGGGAGAGCTGCCGCGACGATACAAGCGGTTCGGTTGCTGGCGGTGTCTGCCGGTTGGGCAAGGTGGACGAGATCGGGGGGGAATTCGACGATCCCCAGACCGAGTCCCCGGAAGCAAAACCTCTGCAGCTACGGGGCGCCAATGTCGATGATTACCCTACGATAACTCCATAGGTTGGGGGAGCCGTTGTCCTTCACTTCGAGGATGACGTGGGCGACGCCGGGGCGGGCGTCGGGGGGGATATCGATGGTTGCGTCCGCCGTGTGCGCGTCTTGAATGGTGAGCGCGCCACGGTAGGTGCCGGCTTCGGGGTAAGGGTACCAGCGGTAGGTGAGCGCGTGGCCGTCAGGGTCGGAGCTAGCGGCGGCAGAGAGCTTGATGCGCTCGCGGGGCTGGGCTTTCAGACGGATGACGCCCTTGCCGGGCTGGCCGTTTACTGCGGCGATGGGGTTGTGGTTGGCTTCGGAGCGCGGCTTCACGCACCAATCCATGCGGGCGGCGAAATCGTTCTGGAAGTGCTCACGCCAACGCCAGATGGTGGCGGTGTTGCTGGTGTGTGAAGTGCCGTCGGGGAGAGTGACGGTATCGCGGGTGTTTGTCCAAATGGGGCGGGTTTCGCCATAGGATTGGCGCAATGCGTAGCGCCCGCCCCAGCCACCGTAGCTGGGTTCGATGTCGCCGCCGAGGCCGTTCTGGATGAGGTTGAGGAAGGAGGGGGTGTCGCCTTCCATGATGTATGCCACCCGCGGGTAGAGTGCGCCGAGAGGGCCGTGATTGCGGATGATGTTTTCTTCCAGCCAGGGGTTATCGACCATGTGCTGCATGTAGCCGGGGCCGTTCTTGTAGAAACGGTCGCCGCCAATGCCGCTCCAGGTGGCGAGATAGTAGTCAGCACTCTGGACGGTGCTGGGGCTGACGACGTAGTAGAGATCAGGGAACTGGATGCGCATCCAGCGACCGCTGTCGTCCTGGTCAGAAATGGTGTAGACGCGGAGCTTGGCAATGAGGCGGGCGAGTTCGATGGGGGAGCTGTCGGCACGGGCATCCCAGAGGGCTTGGGCGAGGACGTTGGGACCACCCCATGCAAGGACCCAGAGCGGCCGGGGGTCGTCGCGGCGAGCTGCTTCGATGAGGAGGCGGGAGCCATCAGTGGACATGCCGGGGCCAACGCCTTGCATGCCCAACCGCGGTATGCCGTCTTTGGCGACAGCACGGAGGGCGTCGGCGGAGGGATAGCCATCGGCGTGCTGGCGAAGGTTGGGCAGCACCTGGGCGTAGGCGTCAATCTGGCGGTGGATTAGGTCGAGGCGCGTCTTGTCGCGCAGATGGGTGGAGGTGGTGGCTACCAGGCCCTCGACATCGTACTCATTGGCATAGACGAGGAACCGGACGAGGCTCTCTTCGTCGTCGGGCTCATTGGAAATGTCGGTGAGCACAAAGACACGGGGCTTTGCGGGCGCCTGGGCAAAACCCGAGAAGGCCAGACACGTGAGCAGCAAGGTGAAAAGGGCGAGGCGGCGCATGACTGGTATGATATCGATACCACCTCGACCTGACAAGTCCCTCGTAAAGACGGCCGGGGGGCCGGCTATCCGAAAGCTGGAAAGCGCTCTAAAGCTGGAACACGAAGAGGCGACTGGGACCGTCTTCGGGTAGCAGGTAGAGCTTGCCCTCCACCACGGCCATACCCTCATTTGTGAAGCGTACGCCACGGTCGGTCTTGCCGCTGAGGATCCGCTTGCGGAGCTGGAGTGTATCGGGGTCGAGCCAATCGATGGCACCCTCGTCAGCGGAAATGTTGCCGGAGGCCAGCAGCATACCGTCTTCAAACTTGAGATCCTGGTAGGCCACTTTGCCTGGGTTGGGCTTCTTGGCGAGCAGTTTGCCCCGGTTATCCCAGTAGTAAATCTCGCGGGCGTCCCAGTTACCGCCGATGAGGCGATCACCAGCTACGGCCACGCAGCCGATGTGGTCTTCCACCTCAAAGCGGGAGAGCACCATGCGGGTCTGCTTACTTACGCGGAGCATCGTGCTGGTGCTTTGGCGACGGTACTCCGCCACGGGGATCCATAGGGAATCGCCGTCCTGATCCATGCCACCCGGATGGAAGCGGAGGCCTTCATGGATCTCCACCGTCGCGCGATGACGCCCGGTCTGGAGGTCGAACTCATGGAGATAACCTGCAGAGTGAGCCTTAGAGACGGAACTCACCCAGAGCGTGGAGCCATCCACGGCGATGCCCTGGACGTGATGAGTCTTATTCTCAAGCTCAGTAACGCCCAAGCCTTCCAGCGCACTTAACCGCTGTGCTTCCATGCCGCTGGCCTCTACAATCATCGAGAGGGGAGCGGCAAGAACGAGACGCCGAGGAATGTGGCGTCGCAACACCAAAGGGGAACCAGTAGTCATATCGTACTTCAATGGGCCATAATCCCAGCCCATAACCATTATAGCTAGCGTTTATGAAAGCTTGATTTCAAGGGGAAGCGAAGAAAATAGGAAGATGACCGCTGGCGGGGCTGATGATGCCAGACCACTGATTACGGCTCTGGCTCCACCACCTGATGTACCTTCCCCGCCGCCAGGTTTCCGAGCTGTTGGACGAGGCCGCTGGGCCAGTGGATGGTTACATTCTGGACGGACTTGGCGCTGCCCAGGCCGAAATGGACCGGGCCGAGGACACTAGAGGCATAGCTGCCCGCCGCCGTTTGGTGGTTGGTTTGGCCGTTGACGAGGATCCGAGCGCCAATGCCGTCGCGGTTGCTGCCCTTGGAGGCCGGGCCACGGCCCTGCAGGCGGAAAGCGATCCAGTTTGCGGCGGGGGACACGTTGCGCCAGAGCTGAGCCTTGCCATTGACGACGGAGACGGCCACGTCCAAGCGACCGTTGTTGTCGAAATCCGCCACCACCGCACCATGATGGGCGTCCGCCACGGATTGCAGTCCGGAGTTAGCCACCAGATCGAAGCGCTCGCCTTTGTTGTTGCGAAACACCGTGCATGGCTGTTTGTAGGCGCTCGATTCCGTCTCCGCGATGCGGTCGTTCACGTGGGAGTTCGCGGTGAACAGATCCTTCCACCCATCGTTATCGAAGTCCGCGAAGGCAATGCCCCAGCCGGCGTAGCGCTGGCTGGCGGCGGCCATGCCCGTGGCGTAGGTGACGTCGGTATATTCGCCGCTGCCCTTGTTGCGAAAAACCGGGAAAGTTTCGCCGGACAGAGCGGATACGGCCACCTCGGGCAATCCATCGTTATCGATGTCGCGCATATCCGCGCCCATGCTGGAGATGGCGCGCCCATTCATCGACATCGCCACGCCCGCCAGCAAGCCACTTTCGGTAAAGCCACCCTTGCCATCGTTCAGGAACAGGAAGTCTGGCTCGGAATCATTCGTAACGAACACATCGAGGTCGCCATCCAGGTCGACATCCGCAACGGCGATGCTCATGCCCTTGCCGGGGTGGAGGGCGATGCCACTTTCCTTCGATACGTCCGTGAAGGAGCCGTCGCCGTTATTGCGGAACAACTGGTTGGGTTCCGGGCGCAGGTAGCGGGGGTGGCAGTAGACGCGCAGGTTTCGGGCGCGGTCTCCGCAGTAGCGGGCGTAGTCTGGCGTCCACTGGACGTAATTGACCAGGAATAGGTCAAGGTGGCCGTCACCGTCGGCGTCGAAGAAGGCAGCGGCGACGCCCCAGCGGTGACTGGAAATGCCCGCCTTGGCGGTGACGTCTTCGAATGTGCCGTCGCCACGATTGCGGTAGAGGCGGTTGGCGCGATAGCCGGCGACGAAGAGGTCAGGGAGGCCGTCGTTGTCGAAATCACCCACGGCGGCGCCGAACGAAAAGCCCTCGCCCGCCAAACCGGCTTTCTCTGTCACGTCCTCGAAGCGGAAGTTACCGAGGTTGCGGTAGAGGCGGTTGTGGAACTTCGCCGAGGATTTCACGGCGGCTGGCATTTCTGCGCCGTTGGTGAAGAAGAGGTCGAGGAGGCCATCGCCATCGAAATCAAACGCAGCCATGCCACCGGTAACGCTCTCGACGTAGCGGCGCTCTTCGCTGACATTATTATCCAGGACGAAATCGACACCGCTGTCAGGGGTGCGGTTCTCAAATCGGATGAGGGAGGGGGTCTGCTGGGCGCATAAGACCGCGGAGAGAAGGAGGAAGCAAAGGAACACGCGCGGGGCCATTGCCTTCATCTTGTCACACACACCAGAAGGGGCTGGCGATGGCGCGTTCCGCATCGTCCCTGCCCTGTTGCAGCCAGCGCTGAGCGCGGTGGCGACTCCAGACCATGAAATCGCTTACGCCACCCAAGGGATGAAGGGGCTGGATGCGCAAGACGTGCCCGTTCGGCTCCTCGAAGGAATGGCGGCTAAGCCCCCGCATCACGCTGCTGGCCAGTTGTCTTCCAGGAAGAGGGAAGGTAGGCAGCACGTTCACGGCAATCACCCGTTGGCATTCGAACTGGCGCGCAGCCCACAGGGGCAGGGCCTGCATCAATCCGCCATCGGTATACAAGGCCCCCTGCAAACGGTAGTGGGGGAACAAAAAGGGCATCGCGCAGCTATCGGCGAGGTGCTGCCAGGTGACCTCGGGCGCCTTAACCAATTCAGGGCGAAGGGGCCACACGCGCGTCATGACGAGCGCAAACTCGCATTGCGGCTGCAGGCGCGAGTGCAGTTCCTGAATCCACAGTTGCAGGTAGCCGGCTTCGACCCAGCCATCCAGCAGGCGACGGGGCCAGCGGAAACGGATGCGGCCCGCCGCTTCCAGGGAAAGCCAGCGCTCCGCCAGCATTGCCGCGGGCATCCCGCCGGCGATGGCCCACCCGTTCAGGCTACCGACGCTGGCGCCGACGACCACGTCAGGCTGAACCCGCCCTTCCAGCGCTTGCCAGACACCTGCCTGATAGGCGCCAAACATCGCTCCCGCGGAGAGCACCAGCGCGGTGCGCGGCTTCGCTTCCCCGGTGGCTTGCGGATGAGTCTCCACGAAAGGTAGTGTCGCGCATTCGCACGCAACCCCGAAACTCCAGAAGGCGCGCAGGCAGAAAACTACTGCCGGCACTGGGACCCGAACGAGGTCACTGAGGTGAATCCGGACGCCGACATCATGCGAGCAGTGAACACGATTGGACGGACCTGGACTCCTGCCCAGGTCAATTCTCTACATCGGCGGACCTTGTTGAGGATGACATTCGCGGAGGCCTTCCAGACGAATGGCGGCGGCGAGCCAGTCCATGCTGCGAGCCACTTCTCGATGGCCTGTTCCCATTCGGTGGCGCTGTGGAATGTCACTCGGCGGACCATCTGTTCGGCGATCAGGGCAAAGAAGCGTTCTACCTGATTCCGCCACGAACTCCTGGCCGGCGTGAAGTGAAAGTGGAAGCGGCTCCGGCGTTTCGGCTTTAGCCAGCGCTGGACTCCCGCGCTCAGGCGGGCGCAGACAGAGGCCGACAGTGTCTCTCACCTTGGCTTCGAACTGCGGATCGCTGGAAAGTTTGAAGTTCTCCACCCGGTGCGGATGCACGTGGTGCCGCTGCCAGCCGCGGGTTGAGCGTGGTATCGAGGATGCGCTGCTCCCATTCCGGTGTCAACACCTTGTGTGACGGTTGGCGGCGCCGAATGACGGTAATCGCAGTTATTCTCTCCTTGGCGTGGGCAGCGCGACTTTCCGCGGGGAGTTGCCGTTGCGAAGAAGTGGTTCCATCTCCAGGCTCTGGTGTTCGGCCACCGAAAGCGAAGCTGCTGCTCTGGGCATGTCTGGGTGTGAGGCAGATCCAGCCAACTGTCAATCGTTCTATGAGACGGCACCCTAGCCGTGACGAGGGTTTGGGACACTGCGGCCTTGTGGAAAGTAGGAGCGAAATTGCCGAGGCAGCGCTTGCGGAACAACGAAACACGCGGCACAGGCGATGATGGTTTATTGAAGCGCATGCGCAGGGCTGTCACATTAATCTGTATCGCTATCGTTCTGTCCGTGGTGTGCGCGGCAGAAACGACCAAAGATCCAAGGGTCTTTCTGAAGCAACATGTTGGCCTAACGGCGCAACAGATCCTGGCGATCGGGCAGGGCAAGATTGTCACCAAGGCTATGCCATCCCGGACGCCAGCGGAATTGTTTGTGGTTGGCGCTACTTTTGTGAAAGCACCGCCGGAAGCGTACGCCAAGCTTGCCTTCGACATGGAAAGACTTCGCCGTTCGCCGAGCTACATGGCGGTGGGCCGGCTTAGCGATCCCCCGCGTTTCTCCGATCTGGATGGTTTCACGTTTGAGCCTGAGGACATCCGCAGTTTGAGATCGTGCCGTCCCGGCAGGTGCGGTGTCCAACTGCCGGAAGAAACGATCCTGACCCTGAACCAGAGGATTAACTGGGAAGCACCCGACGCCACTCTTCAAGCGAACCATCAGGTAAAGAAGATGGTGCTGGACCTTGTGCACCGCTATCAAGCAGAAGGCAATCGCGCGATCGGGAGCTACCGGGACAAAGACCACCCGTTCGACGTCGACGCGCAGTTTCGGGCGCTTCTGGCCCAGTCGCCATTGCTGCCAGCATACCTTCCCTCGCTTCGTGAATACCTATTGGAATACCCGCGCGCGACCCTGCCGAATGTGGAGTCGTTCTTCTTCTGGGAGAAAGTCAGTTTTGGATTGAAGCCCACCCTGCGGCTGAACCATGCTATCTCCTACCGGACGAAAGGTCCGCTGACCACTGGGGAAATCGTAGTGGTAAAGCAGCTCTACGCGAGTCACTATCTTCAGCTTGCGTTGGACCTGACGGCATGCGTTCCTGGGAATTCAGGAGCTGGCGAGCCAGGCTTCTACCTGATTACGTTCAAGGGCTCAACACAGCAAGGCCTCACCGGGTTTTTCGGTTCCATCCTCCGAACGATCATCGTCTCCAAAACTCGCACAGCGCAAGAAAAGATCCTGCTGAATATCAAGACTTCGCTAGAACGAGATCGGTAGCCGGAGCGGCAGCACCGGGTGAGCAAACCCGAAGGGCTGACGCCGCAACCATGCCACCGAGACGCGGTGTGCTCGAAGACTCAGGATCTCAACCTACGGCTGAATCTTCGGTCAACCTGTGTGACCAGGCCCCTTTGCGGAGTGCGTCAGCGATCCACAGAAACAAGAAAGCACGGCGAGAGGTCCCACTGGTTGGCGGGGCTGGTGAGCGGGGTTCCAACAGAAGGAATTGGAATCTTCGCCAAATAGCAACCCGGTTTGGACGTTCGGGAGACACCGTATGAATTTTGCAGCGATTACCCCAGACGATATGCAGTTGTTCCTGCAGGAGCATCAACCACCCTGCATTTCGGTCTACATGCCCACACACCGGCGCCACCCGGAGAATCAGCAAGACCCGATTCGATACAGGAATATGCTGAAGTCGCTGGGAGAATCCACGATATTGCGGTATTCCGCCAACGAGGCGGAGGCGGTGCTGGCACCGCTTCGGAAGCTCGCCAATGATTTAGACTTCTGGAATCATACGTGGGATGGCCTGGGTATTTTCAGCGCTGTTGGCGTGTTCAGGGTGTACCGGCTGCAGCGTCCGGTATCGGAACTGGCGATTGCCGCGAATAGCTTCCATCTCACCCCCATGCTTCGAGTTCTGCAATCGGTGGATCGCTACCAGGTGTTGAGCTTGAACCGTAAGGAGATCCGGCTCTTTGAGGGGGACCGGCACACTCTGGACGAAGTGGAGCTGGCCCCAGGGGTCCCGCGCACGATCACGGAAGCGCTGGGGGACGAGCTGACGGAGCCACACCAGACAGTTGCCTCGTATGGAGGCACCCAGTTCGGTTCGGATATGCGCCACAGCCATGGAGGCCGAGCGGAAGAGGAAGAAGTGGACGAAGGCCGGTTCTTTCGCGCGGTTGACCGGGCAATTCGGGAGCACCACTCCCGGCCCAGCGGCCTGCCGCTGATTGTTGCAGCGCTTACCGAGTACCACAGTGCCTTCCGCCAGGTGAGCCACAATCCGTTTCTACTGGAGAAAGGCATTGAAGTGGACGCAAGCGCGTTATCGAAGGAACA
The DNA here is from genome assembly GCA_026129915.1 of Bryobacterales bacterium. Classification (GTDB taxonomy): domain Bacteria; phylum Acidobacteriota; class Terriglobia; order Bryobacterales; family Bryobacteraceae; genus JACTMJ01. Next base: position 21,648 of record JAHCHD010000034.1, on the reverse strand, counting down.
ACTGTGTGAACGTGCCTGGGCAATTGTGGAGCCTGCGCTGGAGAAGCGCCTGAGCAAGCTGGCGGAGGATTTTGAGAGCGCTCATACGAAGGGACTTGGATCCGACGATGTTGCCGTGGTGGCAAATGCCGCGGCCGCGTCGCGAGTGGACTCGTTGCTGGTTGAAGCGGATCGGCGGCTACCCGGTCGCTTGGAGAACGGGAGCGGTGGCGTAACGCTGCTCCACTTGGAAGATCCTCACGTGGATGACCTGCTGGACGACGTGGCGGAACTGGTGCTTAGCCGGGGAGGAAAAGTGACCGTGATTTCCGCCGAGCAGATGCCGACGCGAACCGGAATTGCCGCAACGTTTCGGTATTGAGCGGGATACCGAAGCACGTATATCCCAGGCTTTGGCACATGGGTGGACAAATGGAGCGGTGTCGTTGACCCGCGGTGGTTGGGTGATGGAGCAAAGACATTCGCTGAGCGACCGTACGGACCGAGTTCGGGCTGGGCGCATTGCCATGAGGTCGCCGGTGAACTCAATCCGTAGTGTCCGTTGCCAGAGCCTTCGACTCCCCTGATGAATCTATTGACGCGGGAGGTCGCTTGTTTCACAGTGCAGTGCATCGAAATGCGAAAGCCATAAGCACGCCTGCGCCTGCCAGAATACGGGAATTTTATGGGGAGCTGGCGACATACAATGGGGAGAAACCGCGCGGGGATGGATGAATCCGGCGCCTTTCTCAGGGGGCAGACGAAATGTTGATTCATAGCAAGCAGAACTGGGAAATGCCAGCCCGGGGGATCACGCCAGAGAGCACCTGGCGGAACCGGCGCGAGGTCCTCCAGTCAGCGGGGTTTGGGCTGGCGGGGTGGGCGCTTGGCGGAGGTTATGCCGGTGCCCAGCAGGCGGCACGGCCGGCCGGGCAGGGTGCAGCCGGCGCAGCGGCATGGTTTCGAGAAGGGAAGAGCAATCCCAAGTTCAACCGCCAGGACATCAGCCCGGAGGCTGCTGCTACCGGATTCAATAACTTCTACGAATTCTCCGTCGACAAGCAACAAGTGAAGAATCAGGTAGGCAAGTTCCAGACCGAGCCGTGGAAAGTAGAGATAACCGGCCTGGTGAATAAGCCAATGACCCTGGATTTGGACGACCTGGCGCGTCGCATGCAGAGTGAGGAGCGGGTTTACCGCTTTCGCTGCGTGGAGGCGTGGAGCATGGTGGTGCCATGGACGGGGTTTCCGCTTGCCGACCTCATCAAGCTGGTGGAACCGAAGCCGGAAGCAGCGTATGTACGCTGGTGGACGGCCTCCCGTCCGAAAGAGATGCCGGGCATGGTGTCGCAGCCCTGGTACAAGTGGCCCTACTACGAGGGGTTGCGCATGGATGAGGCCATGAATCCGTTGACGCTGGTGGCGACCGGACTGTACGGTAAACCTCTGCCGAAGCAGAACGGTGCACCGGTGAGGATGGTAGTGCCTTGGAAGTATGGATTCAAGAGCATCAAGAGCGTGGTGAAGATCGAGTTTGTGAGACGGCAACCGGCGACATTCTGGAATGAATCCGTTCCGGCAGAGTATGGATTCTACGCCAACGTGAATCCCGGCAAGGCGCACCCCCGCTGGAGCCAGGCAACGGATAAGCGGATTCCCACCATGGAGGTGGAACCCACGCCGGTGTTCAACGGCTATGCCGAATACGTTGCGAAGATGTACAAGGGCAACGAGATTTAGTGATGGGCCGAGGGAGTACGGGCAGCGGAATCCGGTTAACGAATCGTCCCCAAGCATTGGTGAATCCGTATAACAGTTAGGCATTAATGCGGGCATGGTGGGCGTAACCTCTCCGTTTCGTTCCGTCGCCTCACCTATTACTGGTGACTGGGTGCTGGGCTTGGGATCGGCGCGGCTGGCACGATGGAATGGAACCAAGGCGGCCATGAGAACAGCAAAGAACATGCGATTTTTCTTGACGATATTGTTGTTGGTTGCGCTTGCTTCGGCTGGCATGGCCCAGGTTCCTGGCACGGCGGCTCCGGCGGCCAAGGATTCCAGTCCGCACTCAGAAGCGACGCTGGGGGCGGAGTTCTCGACGGTAGTACCGGGCGAGGAAGTGACGCTTGCCTTGCGCATCAAACTGGAGCCGGAATGGCACTGCTATTGGCTTAACCCCGGCGATGCGGGCATGGCAGCCAGCATCCGGTGGCAATTGCCAGAGAGCATTACCGTGGGCGAGTTGCAGTACCCGGCCCCACACTACATTCCCACGCCGCCATTGGCCAGTTACGGGTATGAAGATGAAGTGCTGCTGCTGATGGACGCCAGGGTGGCGGCTGGCCTGAAGCCGGGTACGAAGCTGGAACTCAAAGGGCGTGCCGACTGGCTGGTGTGCAAAGAAGTGTGCCTGCCGGCGCGTGAGGAAATCGCCCTCACGCTGACCGTGGGCGAGGAAATAGAAGAGAACCTGGCATGGGCTCCGGCGATTGCCAAGACGAGGGCCGCTCTGCCAACACCGGCAACTGAGATTGAGGGAATGAGGGTGCGGGCGGCTCGGACGGAAGATGGCTATGTGCTGGCGATTGAAACGCCAGAGGCTGCAGCGTTAGCAAGGCAGGATGTTCGTTTCTTCCCGCAGGACCAGCAGGTGCTAACCCACGCGGCTCCGCAGGAGCGGCGCGCGGGACCGGGCTTGTTAACCCTGTCGCTGGTAGAAAGTGAGTTTGCCAACCAGCCAGCGGAGCGGTTGCGCGGGGTGCTAACACTGCCAGAATCTTCGTCCTGGAAGCAGGGGGCGCAGGTGCATGCGGTAACGTTTGAAGCTCCCGTGGAAGCGCTGGGTAGCATCGCGCTGCAGGCTGCGACGCCCGCGGGGGACGGCCTATCGTCCACGCTACTGGTAGTGCTGGTGAGCGCATTCATCGGCGGGATGATTTTGAACCTGATGCCGTGCGTGTTTCCGGTGTTGAGCCTGAAGATTATGAGCTTTGTACAGCAGGCGGGCGACGACCGGGCGAAGATCCGTAACCACGGGTTTGTGTTTACGTTTGGCGTGCTGGCCTCGTTCTGGGCGCTGGCCGGGCTGTTGCTGTTGCTGCGCGCCGGCGGCAGCCAGTTGGGGTGGGGGTTCCAGTTGCAGTCTCCCGCGTTTGTGGCGTTTGTGGCCCTGCTGATTTTTGGGCTGGGCCTAAACTTGGCGGGCGTGTTTGAGGTGGGGATGTCGCTAACGCGCCTCGGTTCGGCGGGCGGCGCCGCACAGGGTTACGGCGGGTCGTTCTTCAGCGGTGTTTTGGCGACCGCGGTAGCCACGCCATGCACGGCTCCGTTTATGGGCAGCGCTTTGGGGTACGCGATTGCACAGCCTGCAACAACTTCGATGCTGGTATTCACAGCCTTGGGCGCGGGAATGGCGACGCCGTATATGGTGCTCTCGCTTTACCCGCGGATGCTGAGCTTCCTTCCCCGCCCCGGCGCGTGGATGGAAACCCTAAAGCAGGTATTGAGTTTCCCCTTGTTTGCGACGGCAATCTGGCTGCTGTGGGTATTCGGATTGCAGACGGGCATCGACGGCGCGGCGGGACTGCTGCTAGCGATGCTGCTGTTGGCGATTGCGGGTTGGATTGTGGGCAAGTGGAACGTGTATGCGATCTCCGGGCGAACGCGACTGGTGACGCGCGCGACTGCCATTCTGGCGCTGGCCGTGGGACTTGGCTTCGCGTGGAACGCTTCCCAGCAGGCGGCGCCTACCGTGACGGGGGGAGGAAGCGGAAAGAGCGCTTCCGCGTGGCAAACGTACTCAGATGCGAAACTAGAGGGCCTGCTGGCGAGTCAACACACAGTATTCGTAGATTTCACGGCGGCGTGGTGCCTCACCTGCCAGGTGAACAAGCGCACGGTGCTGCATCGTGACGCGGCCATGAATGCATTTGCGGAAAAGGGAGTGGAATTGCTGGTAGCCGACTGGACCAACAAGGACCCCGAAATTGCCGCCAAGATTGAATCGCTAGGACGCAGTGGCGTTCCGGTGTACGCGCTTTACAAGCGAGGCGCGCGGCAGCCGGTACTACTGCCGGAAATACTCACCGAGGGTATTTTGCTGGAGGCGCTCGCGGATTTACCCGCGAAGCCTGTGGCGCCAGAAACACTCTCGCAACGCTAACCCGAAAGCAACCGAAAGAAGGAGGCAAACAATATGCAGTTTCTTTCCTCACGCTCGCTCGTCGCTTTAGCGCTGGGCGTTTTGCTGGCTACATCCGCCTTTGCGGCAGCAACCGTGGGCCAAACCGCGCCCGACTTCACTGTCACCGATATGGATGGCAAGACCCACAAGCTGTCTGACTTCCAGGGGAAGTATGTGGTACTTGAGTGGCTGAACTATGGCTGCCCGTTCGTTGGCAAGCACTATAACAGCGGCAACATGCAGGCTCTGCAGAAGGAATGGACCAGCAAGGGAGTGGTATGGCTTTCCGTAATCTCTTCAAGAGAAGGGCAGCAAGGCTACAGCACGCCGGAGAAGGCCAAGACAGACTACAAAGCAAAGAACTCGGCAGCCACCACGGTGATTCTGGATTCCAAGGGAACACTGGGCAAAGCGTACGGGGCGGCCACCACGCCGCACATGTATGTGATTGGGCCGAACGGCAACCTGCTCTACAACGGCGGCATTGACGACAAAGCCACCACCGAGGTTGCGGATGTGAAGACGTCGAAGAACTACGTCTCGGCGGCGCTTACGGAAGCAATGGCAGGCAAGCCGGTGACAATGGCAAAGAGCCAACCCTACGGCTGCAACGTGAAGTACTAAGCGACGCAGCGAACCGGTATGAGATTTGCGGGCGGGCCGGAAGGTCCGCCCGTGTTGTTTGGGGTGACGCTGAGAGCGGATCTTGGCGCCTCAGCGCTGGCTAAGTTCTCCGGCTGCGACCTTACGATTGAACTCTTCAGAGCGGTTGCGAGCGACGCTGAGGGTCTTCCAATCCTGGTGGGCGAAGTGCTTGGCCAGCAGGACGATCTGCCCTACGTGGTACGCATAGTGTGCAAGTTGGCGGTTAATCGCCTGGAGTACCGAGTGGGCTTCCCCTCGGATGGTAACGACTGTCGGGAGGTCGGCATCGGAGAGAGGCTCGAGAGCCCCGAACACGCAACGCCAGCCGGACTCCCACAGTTCGAGAAGCGCTTCGCGCGTCGCCGGCGGATCGACGAATTCACTGTCACGGTTGCGGTCAGGCTTTTCCCCGTCGGAGGAAAGGAAATCAGTCCAGCGCGAGCGCATATTGCCCGCTATGTGCTTCACAATCAGCGCAATAGAGTTCGCCTCCGCATCAAGAGTGAGGAACAACTGCTCGTCGCTCACCTGCTCCATTGCCCGATCTGCAATTCGCTTGTAATGCTGCAAGAGGGCGAACGAATCTTCGACGTAAGAATCGGTGAAGTGCAGCGCCATGGCTTCAGAACTCAAGCACAGAAAGAATCGGGTAGTGGTCAGAAGGATAGCGCCCGTCCTCGTTGTAGGTAATTGTTTCGGATTCGAGTACGGTGAATGGCCCCCGGTATAGAATCCAGTCGATCCGGCGGTCGCCGGAGCGCTCTCCGAAACCACTAATGGTGCCATTCGGGCCGATGGACCGGGCCGCGGTGGTTCGTGCGTCCTTGAGATTGGCGGTGAGGATGGTGTAGGCCTCTGCCTCCGGCGCCGCGGCGTTGAAGTCGCCGGTTACAATCACTGGTGCGCCAGAAGGAAGACTCGCGAGGCGGCTGGCAATGAGTTTCGCGCTGTTCACCCTGGCTTCGTTCGCCTGCGCGGTGTGGTGGAAGTGGGTGTTGTAGAAGTAGAAGCGGAAGCCGGTGGACTTTACTTCAAAGAGCGCCCAGGTGACCATGCGCGGGAGGTTGGCCCCCCAAGCCTGGCTACCTGCGATGTCGGGAGTTTCGGAAAGCCAGAAGTTCCCCGATTCAATGACCCGGAGCTTGGCCCGCTTGTAGAAGATACCCATGTGCTCGTCTTCGCGGTTACCGCGCCGGCTGTTGCCAAACCACTCGTACTCAGGGAGGTTGTTCACAATTGACTCACCCTGGATATAGAAAAGCTCCTGGGTTCCAATGAGGTCGGGATTCTTCATCTGGATGCTCCGGATGAACATGTGCTCGCGGAGTTCCCAGCGGTTATGGCCATCGCCTTTGGCGGGGTAGCGCACGTTGTAACTCATCACGCGCAAAGTTTCTCCGCCAGCGGAAAGAACGGCAGCCAACAGGGAAATAGTCAACAGAAGAGTTCGCATTGTCGAAACCTGAGTGGGGAACAAGGAAAACGGCCGCCCACCCGAAGCGGGCGGCCGTGATGCTAAAGCGTCAGTTTACCAGAGGAACTTCAGACCAAACTGAACTTGCCTGGGGTTGTTGGCTTGAGAAGCAATCACACCGAACGCAGACGAGGTAACGCCTGTGGTTGGATTGCCAAACTGCACACGATTGAAGGCATTGAATGCTTCGGCCCGGATCTGGGTAACCAGCTTCTCTGTAATGCTGAATTGCTTGAACAGCGAAACGTCCCAGTTCCGGACGGAGTCGCTTCGAATGTCCGGCGAAAACAACGCATGGTTGCCGAAAGAGAATCCCGCCGGCTGGCTAAACACGCTCTGGTCGAAGTAGCTGTTGAGCCGATCCTGCACCCTGCCTGACTTCGCTCCGCTGGTCCCATTGTTGTTGGGCAAGGTGCGCATCGCGAATAGTCCGGAAGTGTTATTGGCGCTAAGCTGGAGCGGCGTTCCGCTTTGGTAGGTAGTGATGGTGTTAACCTGCCATCCGCCCAAAATTGCGTCTGCCACTCGTGACGAATCCGTCAGGAAGTGACGTCCCCGCCCGAAGGGCAGTTCGTAGACCGCGCTCAGAACAAAGCGGTGGGGAATATGGATGGGCGCGAGTCCACGGCTCGCCCGAAGGTTGTAGCTGTCCTGGTGCGGGGAGAGTGGTTCTTCGATGGTCTTCGACCAGACATACGAGCCTTCCAGCATCAGTCCCGCTGACATGCGCTTCTTGAGCGTTGTCTGGAGCGAGTGGTAGTTCGACGAAGAACCACCCCAGTAAAGCGGAATGATATCCGTGAACTGGGGATAGGGCCGCATCAACTGGCCAACGGTGACGCGAGGTTGCGAGAGAACGCCCTGGCTGACGTGCCCAAAAAACGGGTTGTCTACCAGAGTGTTTAGCTGCGCGCCCATCGCCATCGCGGAGGGATGAAGCTGGTTGAGCGTCATCTGGCCTTCCGCGGAGCGCATGAGATGGAAGCCGCGATTCCCAATGTAGGCTGTCTCGAAAAGTACATCACCCGGCAGTTCCTGCTGAACGGAGAGATTCCACTGAGAGGTGTAGGGCACAATCGTGTTGCGCATAACGGATTCCACTCGCCCGCCGGTTGCGGTAAGCAGGCCGTCGGCGCTTCCAGGTACCGGCCGGAATCCTTCAGCGAATGCATTGGAAAGCGTCTGGTTCGGGGTGATGGTGTCCAACGAAGCCAGCCAGAGGTTTTCCACGCGGAAGCCGAAAGGACCCACCGTTCCATGAGCGGTTTGGGGCGATGGCGCAAAGAACAGCCCGAATCCTCCGCGGACCACTGTCTTCGGCATCACCTGCCAAGCGAAACCAAAGCGCGGTGCAATGTTGTTCATGTCGCGGTCGTATTGCGACCGAGGATTGCCTCCTACATTTACAAACTGCAACCCTCCGCGAAGGTTCGGGAATCCTTCCACCTGGGTGGCTAGAGGACTCGGTGCGTCAGGATCGAACCAGTTCATTCGATCGTAGCGCTCGGTACGTGGCGTCTCAAACTCCCAGCGGATGCCGAGGTTCAAAGTGAGGGTGCGAGAAACCCGCCAGTCATCCTGGAAGTAGGTCGCATGGTAAAAGCTTTGCGAAGCAACGTTCTTCCAGTTCTGCAGCAGGCTGCCGTCGGTGCCGGTTCCGAGAAGCAACGAGGCAAATCCGTGCCCGGAGTTTGCCGATGCAGTTGTGGGGTTTGGCCCCTGCGTCATCCGGCGATTGAAATTGAACGTTCCCGCGGCGCGTGCCTCCCAAACATTCACACGGATCATGCGCGTATCGTAGCCGAACTTCATGGTGTGGGAACCAACGATCTTGGTGAGATATCCCAACGCAGAGTAGGTCATGAAGGCGTTGTAGCGGTGATCGCCGCCGCCAAGACTTACAACGTCGCTCATGGCGATTCGAGGGAACATCTGCCGGTCGACGGCGCCGTCGATTGCACTGTTCAAGCCGAGACTCGACGGCACGAATCCCAGGCCTTGGTTGTCGTGAATGTACAGCGAGCGGGAGAAGCCCATGCGCAGGTTCAGCACAGTGGACGGCGAAAGCGTATCGGTATAGTCAGCCACAGCCGTGTGCTGGATGGTGGTAGGGTTCACGCGACCTTCCGCAATCGCGATGTCATCGGGGAACAGAATCGCGGGTGCGATTACCGGTTTGCGGTAGCTGTAGCGTCCAAAAACGCGGCGCGTCTGGTTGAGGTTGTGATCGATACGCGTATCCCACTGGTCGGTATCGAAGCGGGCAGAGCCACTTTGCTGGAAGTTGTTCTGTTCGGTGACCGGATCTCCCGGGGTGTTGCCCTGAGGGAAGTATCTCAGAAGGTTTCCGCCGACTGGATCAAACATGGCATTGGGAATCCGGTTGTTTGCAAACGGTGTACGGATTGAGCCCGTACCCGACGGATTTGCCCGTGTGGAAAAGGGATCGTAGATGTTGATCAGGTTGCCGTTGGCCGTGCGGGTGTTCGAGAAATCTCCTTGCCGCTGCAGGGAGGTGGGCACAGTGGAGCTGGCCCTGCTGAACGCGCGCTGACGCAACCCTTCATAACTGAAGAGAAAGAAGGTACGGTCCCGCACGATGGGACCCGTTACGTGCCCCCCGAACTGGCTGCGTTTAAAACTACCCAACGGCCGGCCCAGGCGGTTGTCGAAGAAGTTATTCGCATCCAGGACGGAGTTCCGCAAGAACTCAAACGCGCTGCCATGAATCTGGTTGGTGCCGCTCTTGTAGACAACGTTGGTGATGCCCCCCAAGCTACGGCCATACTCGGCAGAGTAGTTGGATGCCTGGATTTTGAACTCGGCGATTGCATCGACTGGTGGAAAATTGGAGTTCCCGGAGTATCCCTGGACGGTTGGGTGCGCGGTGGAAATCCCGTCAACCATCACTTCGAGCAAGCTCGCGCGGACTCCATTGATGGAGTACCCGGTTCCGTAGTCGGTGCTGATGCTCCCCGCAACACCAGGAGTGAGATAGATGAGCGAAAACACGTTCCGAGTGTTCAGCGGAAGTTCCATGATGCGGCGATTGTCCACCACCTTCCCCACTGCCGCACTCTCGGTCTCCAGCTGGGAGACGTCGGCTCGCACTTCAACCATTTCGGACGTCTCGCCAACATCAAGCTGGACATCGAGGCGCGCTTGCTGGTTCACCTGAAGCACGATACCGGTACGGCTGAAGCTCTTAAATCCGGCATGGGTGGCCGAGAAGTTGTAGTTACCTCGGGGCAACTCTGGAGTAACAAACTCACCACGTTCATTGGTTTGTGTCGCCCACTCGACGTTGGTGTCGGTGTTTTGCACCCGGATTGAGGCTCCAGGAATGATGGAACCGGTAGGATCCGTGACGACGCCGGAAATCCGTCCGGAGAACGATTGCGCGACCACACCAGCGGATAACAGCGCCAGTGCCGCTACGATGCGCACTACCGTCGAGATGCGCGTGATTGGTGAATAGTGAGACATGCCTACACTCCCAGTTCGGTTTGCTTCCAAGCTACGTGGCATTGAATTCAATGCGAATGGTGACCAACACCGGGATCAGTTCAGGATCTCGGTGGATTGCGAGAAACTGTATCATAGAAGAAAGATTCGTTGTCACTGATTTGTAACATATTAATTGAAATTAATATGTAAACTAAAGAGTTCTCCCTTTCACGAAATCTGGTGCTGTTGGGTGGGAACCGTGGGCCTCTAGTGTGCCCTGAAGTTGTCGTCAATGCTGCCGCCACGTTAAGCGATTCCTACCCAAGACCAGCGGCGCGGCGGAACACCGATGCGTTCGTGTGGCCACGAGCGAGAAGCACCCAACAACTGCAGTACCCATCTGCGATGCCCGTATCCAGGGCCAACCCTGAATCGGAAGGATCGAAGATAATGGCAAATGGCGAAGATCATGAAGACTCAGGGCGGACCGCAAGTGCAGATCTTTGGGGTGAAGAACTCCGCGGCCACACGGGCTGCGGAACGGTTCTTCAAGGAACGGCGGGTAGCCATCCAGATGGTGGACCTGAAACAGCGGCCTATGGCGCCGGGAGAGATCAAGCGCTTCCTAGAGAAGTTTGGCTGGGATGGGCTGCTCGACCGGGAGGGAACACCCTACGTGGACGCGGGGCTAAAGTACATGCGAATGGCGGATCCGGAACTGCTGGCCAAGATTGAACGCGAACCGCGGATCCTGCGATTGCCGCTGGTACGAGGTGGCAAGGTACTGGCCGTGGGCGAGGATGATGCCGCATGGAAGGCGATGGTGGCGCCATAGGGCCTGACGGCCTGGTACCGGGGCATACAACCGGGATCTTGCGAAACGAACTGCCGGCGACTCAGTCTCCTGCCCGATGAGGCATCGAACTGCTGGCGGAGACGGCCTCAGGCAGGGAATCCTCGTCTTCTTCATGCCTGCGGCTGCCGAACCAGCGCTTCCAAAGCGGGCTCTGTGCCATGTCGTCAAACAGCGAGTAGGCCACGGGTGTCACCAGCAGGGTGAGCAACAGCGACAGGCTTTGGCCGCCGATCACCACCACGGCGATGGCGCGGCGCTCTTCGGAACCGGGACCGTTGCCGAGGGCAAGCGGCATCATGCCGGCAACCAACGCAAGGGTGGTCATAAGAATGGGTCGAAGCCGGTCGCGATTTCCCTGGATGATGGCCTGGTAGCGCTCCACTCCCTTGCGGCGCAGGCTGTTCATGTGGTCGATCTGCAAAATGGAGTTCTTCTTCACGACACCGAATAGCACGAGCATGCCGAGAGCGGAATAGAGGTTGAGAGTGTTATCGGTGATGTACAGCGAATAGAGCGCGAAAGGAACCGAGAGCGGCAGAGACAGAAGAATGGTGAAGGGGTGGATAAGACTGTCAAACTGCGAGGCCAGCACCATGTACATGAAAATTACCGAGAGTCCGAAAGCGATGAGGAATTCGCGACCGGTTTGCTCGAGTTCGCGGCCGCGGCCGGAGACGCTGGTGGTATAGGCGGGCGGCATGTTGAGTTCCGCCGCCGCACCGCGCAGGGCTTCCAGACGGTCGGCCAAAGCGTAGCCCTTGCCGGTGGAAGCGCGCAGACTAACCTGACGCTGGCGGTCAAGACGATCGATGCGGCTGGGGATGGTGGAAGGGACGATCTTCACGAGGTTGTCGAGCCGAACGAGTTCCCCGTTTGTACGAGGCACGTAAAGGCGGCTGATGACCTCGGCGCGATCGCGGTACTTGTCAATCAAGCGCAGTTGCACATCGTAGTCTTCGTTCACGGAGGGGTCGCGGAAGCGAGTGACGCGGAGGTCTCCGCCCACCATGGTGCGGAGGGCCTGTGCGATGTCGGCCACTTCCACGCCAAGATCAGCAGCGCGCTTGCGGTCGATCTCAACGCGGAGTTCTGGACGGTCGAGCTTGAGTGTGGTGTCGGCGTCGAGGATGCCGCCAAGGTCGTTGGCCTTTTCGCGCAATTGCTCGGCGTAAGAGGCAAGCATTTCGAGGCTGGGACCACGGATGACAAAGTCGATTTCGTAGTTGCCGCCACCGATGTTGAACGACGGATAGTTGCGCACTTGGGCTCGAATATCGGTGTACTTACGCAGGGCGCCGCGGATCTGCATCATCACTTCGCGCTGGTCGAAGTTGTTGCGGAAGGCTTCAAAGGGATCGCCGTTGAAGACGCCCCTGAAAAATCGCTCCAGGCCAAAGACGCGCTCCTCGATGGGGGTGATGCGGACGTAGACACGGGCGGTGTTCACGCGAGCCAGAAAGCTGCCGCCGATCTCAGTGAGGACCGCCTTCACCGCGGGAATCTCCAGCAGTTCCGCCTCCACCTCAGCCATGGCTGCGGACATGGCGGTGATACTGGCAGTCTCCGGCGCGGAGACGTTGATCTCAAACTCGTTCTCGTCCACGTCGCTAGGCAGATATTCCTGACGCACGAGTTGGTACATGGGAACCGAGGAGAGAATCACCACCACTGCGAGCCCCGCAACGGCCAGCCTGTGGCGCATCACGAAGTGGAGCATGCTGGTGTAGGAACGGTCAATATAGCCGTAGAAGCCACTGCGGGAACTGCCGTGGCCGCCGGCGTCTTCACGCCGAAGCAGGCGGGCGCTCATCATGGGGGTGAGCGAGAACGAGACCAGCAGGCTCACCATGATGGCCACTGAGGCCGTAATGCCGAATTGGTAGAGGAAGCGCCCGGATACGCTGGACATGAAGGAGACAGGAACGAAGATCACCACCAGGCTGAGCGTGGTAGCAAGCACGGCAAGGCCAATGTCGGCAGTGGCTTCCTTGGCCGCCTGGAAGGGTTTCATCTTCTTTTCTTCCACAAAGCGGAAGATGTTTTCGAGCACCACAATGGCGTCATCGATCACGATGCCCACCATCAGAACCAGTGCGAGCATGGTGACGGAATTGAGCGTGAAGCCCAGTGCGCTCATGATGCCGAAGGTGGAAATGACGCTGGTGGGGATGGCGATACCCGCGATGATGGTGCTGCGCCAGCTGCGCATGAAAGCCATCACGACGAGGCAGGCAAAGATGCTGCCGAGCACCAGGTGGACATTGATTTCGTGGAGCGCGGCCTTGATGAAGCGAGACTGATCCTGAATCACCTCCATACGCACGTCGGCTGGCAACTGCGCCTGCACGCGCTGCATGTTCTCCTTCACAGCATCGATGGTGGCGACGGTGTTCGCACCGGATTGCCGGCGCACACCCATCACGACAGTGGGCTTGCCGTTGAGACGGGCAAGTGAGCGCTGTTCGCGTGAGCCGTCCTCCGCATAGCCGATGTCTTCAATGCGGATGGGAGAGCCGTTTACGGTCTTGACGACGAGCTCGTTGAAATCGCGTGGATCCTCGATGCGGCCGATGGTGCGGATGGATTCCTCGCGCACACTGTTGGTGACGTTGCCGCCCGGGATATTGGCGTTCTGCTGGCGGAGGGCGTTCAGAACGTCCCGGATGGACAGGCGATAGGCTTCGAGGCGCTCCGCGTCGGCCCAGATGCTGATGGCCCGGTCAGCGCCTCCCACGATCTGTACTTCGCCCACGCCCAGGCTTCGTTCAATCTGCGGCTTGACGACCTTGTCGGCAATCTCAGTGAGTTCACGAACCGTTCGCTCTCCGGAAAGGGCGATCGTGATGACCGGACTATTCTCGTTGTTGTACTTGGCGATGATGGGAGGGTCGGTATCCTGAGGCAATAGCCGGATGATGGCAGCCACGCGGTCACGAACGTCCTGGGCAGCGACATCGATGTCGCGGCTGAGGTCGAAGGTGATCATCACAATGGAGTTGCCGTTTGAATTGATGGAGCGTATTTCGCGAATACCCTCTACGGTGTTGACGCCCTCCTCAATGATGTCGGAGATGAGCGACTCCATCTCTTCGCTGGAAGCTCCGGGCAGACTCGTACGGACGGAAACGGTGGGCAAGTCGACTTCCGGGAAGCGGTCAAGGCCGAGGCGGAAGTAGCTGGCGGACCCCACCACGACCAGGGCCAAGATGATCATGGCAGCGAAGATGGGGCGACGAATACAGATTTCCGCGAGTTTTTGCATGCCTGGTTCCTAGATCTGGGCTGGCTAAGGCTATTCGCCGTCTACAGTTACGGGCAGGCCTCCCACAAGGCTGCCCGGCTTCAACACCACGCGCTCACCGGCGCGCAGACCTTCAACAATTTCGATGCGATCCGCATCGCGACGCCCGGTACGCACGAGGCGTTCCGCACTCTTGCCCTCAGCGATGGTATAAACCTTCTCGATCCCTGCGAACACCACGAGAGCATCCGCGGGGATAAAGAGCGCCTCTTCCCCGCGCAGGGTAACGAGCGAAGCGCGGACAAATGAACCTGGCTTCAGACGGCCAGCTTCGTTCGGGATGGATGCCTCCACCATGAGGGTGCGATTGACGGGATCAATCGCCGGGGAGAGACGGGTGACGTTGCCGCGATAGGCCGTGGAGTCCGTTTCCAACGATAGCTGGATTTCCTGGCCAATCCGCACTCCAGCGGCGGCACGCTCAGGCACTGGCAATTGCAGGCGCAGCGGGTGCATGCGGACGAGGGTGACCACAGAAGTTCCGGGGGCCACATACTGGCCCACTGAGCCAGCGCGCATAAGGACTGCGCCGGGGATGGGGGCGCGGAGGTCCGCATCGCTCAGCATCTGGCGCGACAGTTCCAGCTCTGATTTGCGCTGCAGAAGGGTTGCCTGACGGTTACGGATTTCGTCGATTGCATCCTGGTAGCGGCCGTCGGCGATCTGGAAATTAGCATCCGCGGTGTCGAAATCTGCCCGGGCAATCAGGCGCTGGTCGAGCATCTGTTGCGCGCGGTCACGAGCAAGACGGGACTCTTCGAGAGCCGCTCTGGCCTGCTGCACAAGGGGAATCTTTTCCGCCACCACGCTCTCGCTATCCACGCCTGGGGCCAGGCCTAGGCGGGCTCGGGCTTGCTCCAAAGCGGCTTCCGCCTGGCTGACGGCAAGGCGAAGGTCAGTCTTATCGAGCTGGGCGATCACCTGACCTTGCTTGACGACATCGCCGAGGTCGACGGGAAGAGCGTCGATGCGACCGGCCACCTTGAACGCTACGGCCACTTCATCCTGCGCGGCAAGGGTGCCATTCACTTCAATGGTTCGGCTGATGCTGCCAGTTACGGCGGGCGCGACACGCACCCGCTGGGTGTCACCAGCAGTTTGCGGATTCGCAGCCGCCTTCGTAGCTGGTTGCTGTGAGGCGCATCCCATTAAGAAAATTGTGGCCAGCACGGCCATCAGCCCTCGCCGAAGTAACAAAGAAACACCCCACTCTAAAGAATCTGGATGGAAGCAAGAAAAGACTCGCCCAGTTGCAGCAATGTTACCCCAAGGGCCCAATTTCTGCGTGAACGTGGCCTGGATGAAACGAGCGGTTCCGGCTTTTCTCTATTCTGACCGATGCAGCTCTTGATTGCGAACTGGTGACGGCATGCAGATGTGAAGTAGGAGTGCGACAGGGCCGCCTATGCCACGATCTTGCGCATTAGTTCACCATGGACATCTGTGAGCCGGAATTCGCGGCCCTGGAACTTGTACGTGAGCCGGGTGTGGTCAATCCCCATCAGGTGCAGGATGGTGGCGTGCAGGTCATGCACGCTGTAGGGATCCTCCGCGATGTTGTAGCCTATGTCGTCTGTCTTTCCCACAGTAACCCCGGGTTTGATGCCGCCGCCCGCGAGCCACATGCTGAAGGCGCGCGGGTGATGGTCGCGGCCCAGGAACTTCGAACCGCTGCGGGCTTCGTTCATGGGCGTGCGCCCGAACTCTCCGCCCCACACGACGATTGTGGAATCCAAAAGTCCGCGCTGCTTGAGATCCTGGACGAGAGCCGCGGAGGCGCGGTCGGTTTCCTTGCAGAGATGCGCGAGCTTGTTGACGATATCCTCGTTGTTCGAGGAACCATGCGTATCCCAGCCACGGTGGTAAAGCTGAATGAAGCGGACGCCACGCTCCACCATGCGGCGGGCCAGCAAGCAATTGTTGGCGAAAGAAGGCTTGCCGGGCGTGGTGCCGTACATCTCGTGCATGCTGGCTGACTCTTTGGAGAGATCCGTGAGATCCGGCACACTCGATTGCATGCGGAAGGCCAGTTCGTAGGAGTTGATGCGGGTTTCGATCTCCGGGTCACCTACCTCGTTGAGATGGTTTTCATTGAGGCCTTTAAGCAGATCCAGCGTGCGACGGCGGCGTTCGCGGTCAATACCGTCGGGGTCAGACAGAAACAGCACCGGGTCACCCTGCCGACGAAATTCGACACCCTGATAGACGGTGGGCAGGAATCCGCTGCCCCAGCAACTCTTGCCGCCATCGGGCTGGTTCAAGCCGCTAAGCAAGACCACGAATCCGGGGAGGTTCGCGTTCTCGCTGCCAAGCCCATACTGGAGCCAACTGCCCATGCTGGGGCGGCCAGGAATCTGGTGCCCGCTATTCATGAAGATCTGTGCGGGAGCGTGATTGAACTGGGTGGTCCAGAGGCTTTTGACGATGGCGATGTCATCGGCCATGCGAGCGGTGTGGGGCACAAGATTAGAGAGTTCCGCGCCGGACTGGCCATGACGCTGAAAGCTATGCGGCGACCCGAGCAGGCGCGGGGTGCCCTTGATGAACGCGAATCTCTCGCCCTTGGTGACCTCTTCGGGCACGGGCTGCCCGTCGTACTGGTTGAGCAGCGGCTTGTGGTCGAAAATATCGAGTTGCGAGGGCGCGCCGGCCATGAAGAGAAAGATTACGCTCTTGGCCTTTGGGGTGTGATGCGGGCCAGGCCCCGCGGCGGAGGCGGATAGCAAACCTGGATTGGAAAGTGCCGCAAGGGCTGCCGTACCGATTCCGAACTGCGCGGATTGGGCAAAGAAATGCCGCCGGGTGATTGCCCTCAGTGCCCGCTCTGTTTGTTCATCGCGCATCGTTCAATTCCTGACTGTCCGGTTCCAGACTAAGTTGCTTCCAGACTATTCCTTGGTGACGGCCTCATCCATGTTCAGCAAGACGTTGGCCACCAGAGTCCATGCGGCAAGCTCAGGGGCACTAGTGCGTGTACTTAGGTCTCCGCCCACAATCCTGCGGGCTGCTTCGGCATCACGAGCCAAACGAGCGTATTCCTGGTGGTACCAGGCAACGATCTTGTCTGCCTGGGACTTCGGCAGTTCGCGCGCCGTAAGCAGGCGGAAGGCGAACAAGGCGCGGGAGCGGGAGTCGCTGCCACCCTCTGCCACCACGCGATGGGCGAAGGCGCGGGCGGCATCGAAGAACGCAGGGTCGTTCAGCCCATTCAGAGCCTGCAAGGGAGTGTTGGTGCGCACGCGGCGGACAGTACAAACCTCACGGCTAGGCGCATCGAAGGTGGCCATACTGGGGTAGGGGGATGAGCGCCGCAGGAAGGTGTAGAGCCCGCGCCGGAACTGGTCTTCGCCGGTGCTCTGCTCCCACTTCGCGCTGCTGTAGGGCACATCCCAAATGCCTTCGGGCTGATACGGATAGACGCTTGGCCCGCCGATCTTCCTGCTCAGCAGCCCACTGGCGGCGAGGGCCATGTCGCGAATCATTTCGGCTTCCATGCGGAAGCGCGGCCCGCGTGCGAGCAGGCGGTTGTAAGGGTCAGCCTCGCGGAGCTGCGGGCTCACTGAGGACTGCTGCTGGTAAGTGGCTGACATCACCATTACCTTGTGCATGTGCTTCAAGTTCCATCCGCTTTCCATGAACTCGACAGCGAGCCAGTCAAGCAGTTCGGGATGAGAAGGAAGCGCGCCCTGCGTACCGAAGTCTTCACTGGTTTCCACGAGCCCGATGCCGAAGTAGGTTTCCCAAAGGCGATTGACGATCACCCGGGCGGTGAGCGGATTCTCGCGGCTCACCAGCCAGCGTGCAAGACCCAAGCGATTGGGCATGGAGTTTGCGGGTAATGGCGGCAGCACCCTGGGAACGTCCGCATACACTTCCTCACCGGGACTGAGGAAACTGCCTCGAATGCGCATGGGCGCTGAAGGGCGTTCAAAACCAGGGCGATCCTCCATCACCATGGCAGTGGCGATGCCAAGTTCGCGAAGGGCGAGTTGCTCGGCCTTCAGAGCCAGGCGCGTGTCGGCAAGGAGCGGGGTGGTTGCGCGGAAGCTTTCGACGAGTTGCTTCGCCTGTTCCTCGCTGCGGTGGGCCTCCGCAATGGCCAGCAAGGGCCGACGCCGGGCAGGCACCTGTGTGAGATAGACTGGGTCGGCTTCATTCCCTACCGCGATACGGAAACGGCCCATCGCCTGCTTGCCGTAGGGTGAATTGAACATCATCGTGAAGCGCAAGCGCGACTGCATTGGGAGCTTCGCCGTTGTGCTCAAAGGCAACACCAGACGGCGTGAGACGCGCTCGTCCTCTCGCGAAGCATCCACGGTCCAGAGGTGCATCTCGGCCCGGGGCTTCAGCAATTCCTCGCGTCGCGCCTCTTCGTTATCGGGCGTCTCCATCTGGTGATAGAGCGGGATCCGTCCGTCGTCGGAAGTCGCGTATTGCCACGGCAGCACCACCCAATCGTCCGGACGCCCGCTGCGGTTCAATTCCACCGTGAAGTCGCTGAGCACGAAATTGCCGTAGAGGTCGCGGCCCGGGCCGCCACGCGGCAGGCTGGCATCCGGGAGGGCCTCAATCAAGACGGCAGTCACTTGCTCCAATGGCGCGAGACCTTCGACGATGTAAGTGTCGCTGGGCGGGTTCTCGCCACTCACCAGGACAGTTTCCCCCTGCTGGGCGGTGAGGGTGGAGCCGCTGGTGGATTCGAGGCGCTCCGGGGAAACGCCGAGCCAACGGCCCATCACTGCCTTTTGCTCCCACTCCCAGGTGCGGCGGGCCTTGGCGAGTTCGGGGGTTTCCGTCTTGAGTGTCGTTTCCAAATCCTCGATTCTCGCGCGGAGAGCTTCGCGTTTCTCGGCCTGTTCCGGAGTGGGCAGTTCAAGGGTCTGTTCAATCCATTTGACGGACGTGTCGCCGTAGTGGCGGTCGGTGGACAGGCTGTTCCCGAAGAATGCGTAGAACTGGTAATACTCCTTCTGGGTAAATGGGTCGAACTTGTGGTTGTGGCACTGAGCACAGGCAAGCGTGGATCCCAGCCAGAGCGTGGCGGTGGTGTTGACGCGGTCTACCAGCACTTCGTGGTGGGCTTCGCCCGCATCCACACCGCCCTCCTCGTTGAACATCGAGTTGCGATTAAACCCGGTGGCGATCAACTGGCTCTCAGAAGGCTTGGGAAGCATGTCCCCGGCCAGTTGTTCGATGGTGAACTGACTAAAGGGCATGTTCTGGTTTAGGGCTTCAATCACCCAGTCGCGGTACTTCCACATTACGCGGGGAAGGTCCTTTTCAAAGCCGTGAGAATCCGCATATCGCGCCCAATCGAGCCATGGGCGCGCCCAGCGTTCGCCGTAGTGGGGTGAGGCAAGCAGGCGATCCACCAAACGCTCGTAGGCATCAGGGCGTGTATCCGCGAGGAACTCGTCGATCTCGGCAAGCGTAGGCGGCAAGCCAGTGAGGTCGAGGCTTAGTCGGCGGATGAGCGTTTCGTTCGCGGCGCGAGGGGATGGTTGCAGTTTCTCCTTTTCCAGGCGGGCCAGGATAAAGCGGTCGATGTCATTGCGCGCCCAACTGGCACTGCTGACGGCGGGCGGCGCAGGTCGCTTCGGAGCTTTGTAGCTCCAGTGGATCTCGATGTCGTCGGATTCCGCGGTCTGGCCGGCGCCTGGCCAAACGGCGCCCGCGTCGATCCAGCGTTCGAGCAACGCTATCTGGGTATCGGTTAACGGCTGCTGGCGCAAGGGCATGCGCTGCTCTCCGCCTTCGCCCCTCACGCGATGGACTAGACGGCTGGATTTTGCATCGCCAGGTAGAATCACCTTGCCGCTTGATCCGCCTTTGAGTGCCGCGACGCCAGCATCGAGGCGCAACTGCGCCTGCGGTTTGGTTCCGGCGTGGCAGCCATAGCAGTTGGCCTTGAATATTGGTTCAATGTCGCGATGGAAATCAAGGGGGGCAGTCTCCGCGAGTTGTACGCCGCCCGCGGTCTCCATGCCGTCAATCCAATCCTTGATGCCCGCAATGAGTTCGGGCGCAAGTGCCTTGCCGCCAAACGGCATCCGCAAGGTGCGGTCTTCGATGATGAGCCTGTTGTAGAGACTGCTGGCAGCGCTATCACCGGGCAGCAGGACTGGCCCGGATGCACCGCCTCGCTCCAGCGCGTCCAGGGAATCGAGAACGAGTTTGCCCTGGGCGTTGGCGGAGCTGTGGCAGGCGACGCAATTCTGCTGCAGGATGGGGGCAATGTCGGAGGCAAAATCCTTCGCAGCTTGCGCACACGGGGAGGCTGTGAGCCAAAGCACACAAACGGCGGAGAGAAACAGAAAGCGCTTCCCCATGCATCCCCCTGTAGATTTGCCCCTATTCTATCGGGGCCGGCGCCCTGGATTCAAATCGGTCGCAAGGCAGTGGCTTCACGGAGTATGCACCGCCATCACGTCAAGGCTGCCGTCCGCCATCTCCCGAATTGCATAATGCCGCAGGTCGTCGCCCATGAGAGTGCTTATTCCCGCGTCATGGGGCAGTACGAGGTAGGACCCGTCGCGCACAATATCGAAGGCGAGCGGCGCCTCGCGTACCAGCCGCGTGCTACCTCCGGCCCTGCTCCACGTAAGCAGACCGCCTGGACTGCTGCCGTATTCGCCAAAGCTCGACAGCGAAAGCCAGACGGCATCGGGTTCCACCAGCATTGCACTCGTCATGAAGCGAGCCGTCTCCACCGGGAAATACTCCTGCAAATCGCCCGTCTCGCAGTCGAGATATCCGAAGCCGCCAATACCGGTTAGTCCCTCGGCATCGTAGAAAGCGCGGCCGAACCAGAGGCGACTGCCCTCTGCCCGCAGGGGTCCGAGGGCTGCCACCAATTGCTCGCGCTCGAATTTGTTCATCAGGGGATCCCCCGCATCCCGGCGGCGCTGCATGTATTCGTCAACCGTAAACTGCCGCACGGTGTACTCTCGGGTCTTGCCACCCACGCGCCGGTACAGCTTTCCGGGCGCGGTTTCGAACTTGGCGCCATAGGTGCCATTGGCTTCACACACAGCGCCGCCAGAGGCGGTCACCCGCGCGACTGATTCGTAACTGCGCGGGTGCCAGTCCTCGAAGGGAATCGCAACTTTCTGCCCCGGCGGCGCGCCGAAGGTGTGACGCTCTGTGGGAAATTGGGCCAGAACTGCGGTGGTTGCGACGATTGGAGCGATGGCAAACGCGCCGTCTTTCTCAAGGTAGATCACCACGCGCCGGGAGCCATTAATGCCCACGTAGTAGGTACGCCCCCCGTGTGGCAGCACGCGGTCAAAGCGATAGGCTTTCCATCGCTGGAAGCGCGGGAGACCTTTGCCCGCGACGGGCCACGAAAACCACCAATGGAGCGGATGCTGCCATTGCTCCAATGCGGCAGAGAACAGCACGCCCGATTCGGAAGTTGCCAACACCCGCAGGCCCCCTGTGCCAGCTCCCGCATGGATGAAGGAATCCTCCGGAAGCTCGGCAGGGACAACGTGCGCGCCGGCAGCCGTACCCGGCGGGACCGTCACCACCGCAAACTGAATCCGGGTACCGAATCCCGGTTCTGCACGTCGGCCTAGCGGATCACTTGCGGCATTCCAAAGCACCACCAGGCTGTTGCGCTGCCCGCGAACATCAGCGTCCAGCAGCACCCGGCAATCGGCAAAGGTGCCGGGTATGTGCGCGCGCGCAGCCTCGCAAACAGCTTGTGTACCGTCATGACCCGAAGCCGTGACGGCAACCAGGCAGGCGAAACAAACGCGCAA
>JAHCHD010000333.1 GCA_026129915.1 Bryobacterales bacterium | reverse complement strand
GAATGGCATGGTGGGTATGCTGGGCATGCTGCTTGAGAGCGAACTACAGAAGGACCAGCGCGAGTATGCCGAGATTGCTCGCAACTCTGGCGTCGCTCTGATGGAGATCCTTTCGGAAATCCTCGACTACTCCAAGATCGAGAGCCGTTCCCTCGAGTTGGAAGTCGAGCGCTTTAACCTGTTCCAGCTCTTGGACGAATTGGTGGAGTCGTACGCTGAGCGCGCCGAACTGAAGAACATTGAGATCTTCTGCCAATTAGACCAGGACGTTCCGGCGGACGTGGTGGGCGATATTCAGCGACTGCGGCAGGTACTAAACCATTTGCTAAGCAACGCGCTGAAGTTCACCAGCGAGGGCCAGGTGCAACTGTTCGTTGCTCTCCTCGAACGGGAGGGGCGGCGAGCGAAGCTTCACTTTGAAATCGCAGATTCCGGCGTAGGGGTGCCAGCCGACCGCCAGCCGCACATTTTCAAGCCCTTCTACCAGGTGGATGAGTCCAACAGCCGTAAATTCGGCGGGACGGGACTGGGGCTGGCAATCTGCCAGGAGTTAGTAAACCTCATGGGAGGTCAGATTGGAGTAGATTCTGAGCCGGGCGAGGGTGCCACCTTCTGGTTCACCGCGGAGTTTGGTTTACCCCCGGAAGAGTCGATACACGACGACATCACCAAGCTTCAGGGCCGATCGATGTTCGTCTACGCGACGAACCCCCACCTGCGGAATGCGCTCTATCGTCAGATGAGTTCATGGGGCATGCAGGTGCAAACGCCCACTGACCCCAGCGAAGCGATGCGCGCGCTCCTGCGCAAGCCTACATCCGGGCCGGCAGTTCGGGTGCTGGTCGCCGAGGCGGAAGCGCTGGCCGCCGCCCCGGAAGGCACCGTTGCTGGGCTTAACCGCCTCACCTCCAATGTAGAAATCCGGTTGATTCTTGTCGCACCGTTCCACCACAGCGGCTATCGCGCCGTGCTCAAAGACCTGATGGTCTCCGATGTCCTTACGAAGCCACTCCGCTCCAAACGCCTGCAGGATGCCGTTCTGAAGGCGATTCGTGAGTACACTCCGAACCTTCCGTTGGAAGAGAGCATCGAGGCCGCCCAACTTTCGCAGGCTCCGCGAGAAGCGGAGATTGACTCCCGTGGACGCATCCTCATTTCTCAAACCGACTGGGTGCACCAGCGGCTTACCGTCTACCTGCTTTCCAGTCTCGGCTACCGAGGCGAGATTGCCAGCACGGAGGATTATTGTGAGAGCCTGATGCAGTCGCGTCGCTATTCGGTATTGCTGCTGGATGTCGAGAACCCGAAGTTCGACTCCATCAGTTTTGTGCGACGGCTGCGCAAGCAGGAGAGCGGCAAGCTGCATCGTACGTCCGTAGTAGCGATGGTCAAGAGTCTCACCCCCCGTGCCGAACAGACGATGAGAGAGTCTGGAGTGGATGAATTCCTGGTTCTGCCCCTGCAATCTTCCCAACTGCGGGACGCGCTGAACAGGCACTGTATCCCGGA
>JAHCHD010000332.1 GCA_026129915.1 Bryobacterales bacterium | reverse complement strand
AGTCCATCGACGCTGTCTGCATCTCAACCCCCGATCACTGGCACGCCTGGCAGACCGTGGAAGCCTGTAAGGCCGGCAAGGACGTCTATGTCGAAAAGCCCATCAGTGTCACCATTGAGGAAGGCCAGAAGATGGTGCAGGCCGCGCGCAAGTACAACCGCGTCGTGCAGGCGGGCACCATGCAGCGCTCCGGCATTCACTTCCAGCAGGCGACCGATATTGTGAAGAGCGGCAAACTGGGCAAAGTGGCCACCGTGAAGACATGGAACTGCAGTGTGGCCAAGCCGCAGGGTATAGGTAACCCGGCGGATGGCGCGCCGCCCGCGGGCCTGGATTGGGACCTCTGGCTGGGTCCGGCTCCGCAACGCGCCTACAATGCCAACCGGTTCGGCGTTGACCCGAAAGCCTTCTCCCATTTCCGGTGGTTCTGGGACTACGCAGGCGGCATGATGACAGACTGGGGTGTCCACGTACTGGATATTGCCCTGATGGCCTTCGATAACCCCATGCCGGAGTACGTGAACGCGGCTGGTGGCAAGTTCTACCTCAACGATAACCGCGAAACTCCCGATACGATGCTTGTGAGTTACCGCTTTCCGCAGGGCTTTGTCGCTACTTACGAAAACCGCCATACCAGCAGCATCTGCCAGTTCGATAAGGGCTACGGAACGGCATTTTATGGCACGGAGGGCACGCTGCATGTTGACCGCGGCGGCTATATGATTATTCCCGAGAAAGGTTCCAGCCTCCTCGAAGCGAAAGTCAACCGCTCTAACGATTCCAACTACGACCATTGGGCGAACTTCCTCGAATGCATGCGCACGCGCCAGCGGCCCATCAGCGACATCGAAGTTTGCCATAAGAGCACCGCAACCTGCCTGCTGGCCAACGTCTCCTACCGGGCAGGGATGCGCGTGGATTGGGATTCCGCCAATTCCACCACGGTGCAGCCCGAGGCCCGCAAGTTCCTCTCCCGCGAGGAGCGCGACCCCTGGAAGATTGTTATCTAGGCGGCGCAGCCGTTCGAAAATATTGAGATTGTTATCCGCGGTCCGGCAGCTTACCCCTGTCGGGGCCGCTTGGCATCCGTGTTAGCGTAAGAACATAAGGTGCCCTCGCGGGGAGCGTGTTGCATGCAGTCCGGCTACCGGCTCGAGGCGGTAAATCTGGAGAAGCGCTTCGGTTCCGGCGAATCGAAGCTTACTCTTTTCGACCAGCTGCGTTTTGTGGCTGAAGCCGGGGAGAAGCTTGCCCTGGTGGGCGAATCCGGCGCGGGAAAATCTACCCTCTTGTATCTTCTTGGCGGCCTTGATCGTCCCACAAGTGGGCAGATCTTTTACGGAGATACCGAAATCACTGGCCTTGATGAGCAGCGTCTTGCCGAGTTTCGCAACCGCACCCTCGGTTTTGTCTGGCAGACTCATTATCTGCTGCCGGAATTCACGGCGCTTGAGAATGTCAGCATGCCACTGCGAGTGCGCGGAATCGGCCGTGAGGAATCGGAGAAGGCAGCGCTCGAACGATTGCGGGAGG
>JAHCHD010000331.1 GCA_026129915.1 Bryobacterales bacterium | reverse complement strand
TACCTGGTGGGAGCGCCGTCACCAGCGAGCGATCGCCGAATTCGAACGTGCCCGCAAAGCTCGTCTCCAGGACGCCCGCAACCACAAATGGCAAGAGTGGCACGAAGCCCGCATGGCCCGCGAAGAGCGCCGCAAGCAGCGCGACCTCCACCGCCAGCAGCAAGAAGAGGCCGCCGAGCGCCGCCGCGAAGAACGACACGCCCGCCTCATGGCCAGGGAGCAGCAGAGACGGAAGGCGCCCCAAGCCGAAACACAGGTCGCGGAACGAGAAACCCAGTTTCCCCACGTCGCCGCCACAACCCCCGAAGAGTTCGTTTCGCAAAATGCGCCGGTTTCTGCAAAACCCGCGCCGCCAGCGGACGGAAACGCGCACCCCTCCCCCAAAAACCTCAACCAATAAGCGCGGAAATGGAGGTCCACACGTACGAAACCAGCGAATCACATACAACGGTTGCCCCAGCCCAACGCGGCAGCGAGAAGGCCGGGTGCCGATGCGTGTCTCCTCACCGAAGCTCCAAGCTTCGCCACTGGCCGAGTCGGGCCGGTCTGTACCCCTTCACAATCAGAGTTTCCCAATCAGAAACTCGAGGTCAGACCGCACCACGAAACTGCCGGAATTAAACCCTAACGCGCCTCCATTTCACGCCGAGTTGTCCTTCCCTTCACCGGGCTGGCGCCGAGAACTGCCGCACTTGAGACGGCAGGGCTGCCACCAGACCCTGAAGAAGAGTGGGCCAGCACCAGTGTGGCTTAGCGGAACACCGTACCGGGAATCCTGGGGAAACGCGCAGGTGAGGCGTTACCCTTTTGTCCCAGCCGAGTCTTGCCTATATCCAGTCCGGGGGATGCGGCCACGCCTTCGCCCGGACGCGTCCACGGGGGATCGCGCCATGCATGTCGTTCACGCCGCCCTTAGGTCATTCCGCAGGCAGAAGGGCCTCGCCGCTCTGGCCGTGCTCATCCTTGCCACCGGCATCGGCGCCGCCACGGCGATCTATAGCTTCCTTTCCGGTCTCCTGCTGGAATCGATCGCGATTGCGAATCCAGAACGGGTCCGTGTTCTGTGGGGGAACGATACCGCCAAATCGCACCCCCACGTGGAGCTTTCCTGGCGGGACTTCCAGGAGATCGAGCGCCGCAATCGCACGCTCGAAAAAGTGGCCATCGTCAGTTCGGTGAACCTCGATTTCACGCTGTTGCAGGAAGGCCATCCGCGCCAGGTGGATGCCGTTGTGGTGAGCGGATCGTTCTTTCCCCTCCTGGGCGCGAAGCCTTGGCGTGGACGCCTGCTCGCCGAAGCCGATGATCGCCCGGAGCAGCCGCTTCGCGCTGTCATCAGCCATCGGCTCTGGAGAGCAGGGTTTGCCGGTGAGGAAAGTATTGTGGGGCGTTCGGTCTCCGTAAGCGGAACACCCGTAGAGATCGTCGGCGTACTCCCCCCGACCTTTGACTTTCCCCACAATGCCGATTTCTACGGCCTCATCCAACCCGGCGGTGCGCCCGACGGAATGATGGCCACCATTGGCGTCTATATTGGACTCGCTCGCCCGAAACCGGGAGTGACCGATGCCGCGATCGCCGACGACCTCGGCCGCAT
>JAHCHD010000330.1 GCA_026129915.1 Bryobacterales bacterium | reverse complement strand
CCAATGCCCCATCGGAACCCATCGGGAATGTCGTGGAGAAGCCGCCACGGCACGTGCGCTCGTGCGGGTGCGACGGTGCGGATTGCCAGAACGCTCGCTACAACGGGCAGTTGCGGTTCGACGACGAAGGAAAGCAGACCGGGATGGTGTCTTCTGGAAGATCGGTGTCTCTTCCGACTTCATTGTGGTTCTGTGTTAAGTGCCCTTGGGAAGGTACCGTATTGACGATTCTACTCGGGCACTTCGCCAGCTCGCAGCACCCGCTCAAATTCTTGTTGTTCTACAACTCCGATAATTTTTACCGCTTTGGTCAGCGATTCCATCATCGGATACAAGTTGGTGATTTTACCGGGATTCGAGGCGAATTGCCGATACGCGCGCATTACGTTTTCGTCATCGGAAAACAAAAGCGGAATCTTGTTAAGTTCCACATTAAATCGTGCTTCATCCTCGGGGTTCGGTCTTCTCTTGTCGAGGACGAACCTAGCTCCGGTCATATTGACAACGCATTCGACCTTCATACGCCGAATCTCCTGTTGTTCCAGTCGGTCAAACCCGCGATCCACGGCCTTAACGGCGGCATATATGCCCATACAGCCGGCGATCCCGGCACCTAGCAACGCAGCAACGAAACCTATTAGAGCTGGAGTTAACTCGGGCATCATAAAGGGATTATAGTGTCGATTTGTGCTCGGGTGATGAGCCGTTGGGTGATGAGCCGTTGGTGACAGCCTCTGTGTTACCGGGTTTAGAGTGTTGGTAGCAGGTGACCAGTGTCAGAGTGCGGCTGTGGTGGAGTTCTGCGGAACGGTTGCCAGATGGGCTGGCCTCACCGTCTGGCGGATTCGGCGGCGATGTGGCCGGCTAGGGTGGTGATGAGGGTTTGCAGGCTTGTTAGGGTTGAGAGTTCCTGGTATTGGCCGGTCTTGGCGGCGGTGCGGGACGTGGTGAGGACGGAGGCGACGGTGTAGAGCTGCTCCTGGATGAGACGCTGGCAGAGGAGGTCGTAGCGCTTTTGGTAGCTGGCGCCCTGGAACTCGGGGAAGACGGGAAAGTGCGGGGTTGCGTGTGCCTTGCGGTTGGCGGGTTTCACGATCACCTGCATGTGGTGGTGTTCCATCCGCCGCGCCTTGCGGTGGCGGACATCCTGCGTCACGGGACGGGCGGTTCGTCTCAGTGGCTGCGCAAGAACTTTCCGGAAATGCGCGCGTTCTCCTGGCAGGACGGCTATGCCGCCTATTCGGTGAGTCCGTCGCGGGTGGAGCGGGCGATTCGGTATGTGGAATCGCAGGACGAACATCATCGAGTACGGGACTTTGAGGAAGAGTATCTCGATTTCCTTGAGCAGGGCGGCGTGGAATACGACGAGCGCTGCGTGTTTGGGCCATGCGGAAGGTAGCGCCACTGGACGTGGCGCGGGGCCGTAGAGGGGGAACGGATCCAGGCGTGTGAAACACCTGGCTATGCACTTTCGGTCGCTGACGCGACGTTCGGATGCGCCAGGGATGGGGTAGGCTGGGCGATTGCTTCGGCCGGGTCCGCGACTGGCCACGAGGTGCAGGCGAATGGATTGGTGCGCTGGTGGGAAATGCCGCGTTGGCATTCCAACAGGAGTTGGCCCCCTCGAAGGTGCGTTTCGAGGT
>JAHCHD010000033.1 GCA_026129915.1 Bryobacterales bacterium | reverse complement strand
CGTTGCCGCTGACCCTTCCTTCGGTGCAAGAAGGGCGCGTACTGTTCATGGAGAGTGTCGCCCACAACAAGCTAAATCAGCGCGAACAGGCAATGGCGAGCCTGCAGAAAGCGATCGCGGCAGACGGGTCGCAGCCGCGGTACTACAGCATGCTGCTGACGCTGCAAGGGGCAAACGGCATGAAGGGGATCGATGTGCCAATGCTGCGGCAGGCCATGCAGCGCTTTCCCACGTCGCCTGAGCTGCTACTGTTGACGGGACTCTACAACCTTGAGACGGAGGAGTACAACTCCGTGCGGCAGATTGCCGGCCGGATGGATGTTGTTGCTCCGGGCAGCGCGGAGAGCCAGTTGCTGCGCGGGCATCTTCACCTGGTGAATTTTGAGTTTGAAGAGGCGACGCAACGCTTTCAGGGGGCTCTTGAGAAGGGGATGGATACGCCACACGTCCATCATCATTTGGGTAAGGCGCAGGAAAAGCGCGGCGAGTTTTCGCTGGCATTGAAGCACTACGAGCAGGCGCTGGGGATGGACCCCGACAGGCCAGACCTTCTGTATGACCTGGCGCAGTTGCGCCTTAATCTTGGCGAGGTAGCGCAAGCCGCGTTGCTGGGTGATCGGCTTCTGTCACTCGATGCCGCGAACGCGCGAGTGCACAAACTGTTGGCCGATATCGCGAGGGCCAAAGGTGAGGCAGACGCCGTACGGAGGCATCTGGCAGAGTTCAAACGGTTAAGCATTGAAGCGCAGGCTACGAGGAAGGTTCAGTAACCGTAAGAACCTGGTTGGAGCTTACGTTTTCGAGCAGTTGCCGGGCGCCGCTAGGCCACAGGATCTCAATGCTGTCAGCCATTTCCGCTGTACCCAATCCGAAGTGGGTGGGGCCCGCGCTTGAGGAAGCATAACCAACGCTGAAGTTGCGTTCCGCGGTATAGCGGTTACCGCCCGCGCTGATGGTGATTCGAACGCCCAAGCCGTCCCGGTTGGTGCGCGCGCCACGCGGCAGAATGGCAAGCCAGCGATTGGCGCCCGCGCTGGTGTTTCTCCAGAGTTCGGCAGGGGCGTTGAGTGCGGATACCACCACGTCCATTCGCCCGTCGCCATCGAAATCAGCAAAGGCGGCGCCGCGATACAGTTGCGGACTGCGGGTGAGCAGACCCGCGGCCTCGGTAAGGTCTTTGAACCGAGCGCCGCCAAGGTTGCGGAAGACACTGTTGGGTTGCTTGACGGCAATGCCCAGCCGGCCTTCTGGTGAAAGGGCGTTGCTACGGGCCACGAAGAGGTCGCGCCAGCCGTCGTTGTCGAAATCAACAAGGCCCACACCCCACCCGCCCATTTTGCGGCTAAGTACCGCCAAGCCGGAGCGGAAGGTAATGTCCTCGAAGAGTCCGCCGCCCAGGTTGCGATAGAGGGGAAAGGTCTCGTCGGGGAGTGCTGTAAAGACGAGGTCTGGCTTTCCGTCGTTATCGGCGTCGGCGAAGTGCGCGCCCATGCCGGAAACGGGTTCACCGTGCTGAGCAGCCGCGACACCGGCCTCGAACGAGACTTCCTCAAAGGTGCCGTCCCCGTTGTTGCGCAGGAGGAAATTGAACACCTTGTCATTCGCCACGAAAAGATCCGGAAAGCCGTCGGCGTCGTAGTCGGCCACAGTGACACTCATGCCCTTGCCGATGAACGCTGAGATGCCGGAGGCGGCGCTGACGTTGGTGAAGGTGCCGTCACCGTTATTGCGGTAGAGCGTGTTGGCAAGGCCCTGGTAGTTGTCGGGGTGGCAGTAGTCGGCCATTTCGCGGCGGATACAGCGGGGCTCAGTGGCGGGGTCCCACACAACGTAGTTCACAACGAACAGGTCAAGGTGGCCATCGCGGTTGTAGTCGAGGAATGCAGCGCCGACGGCCCATGGCTTGGGCTTCAGATCAACGGGAATCGCCAGCCCGGCCCTCAGGGTGATATCTTCAAAGCGCCCATCGCCCAGATTGCGATAGAACGTGTTGCGATAGACCCCGGCAACAAACAGATCCTGGTGGCCATCGTTGTCGAAATCGCCAACAGCCACTCCCATGGCGAAGCCATCACCGCTCAAGCCTGCGTGATAGGTGGCGTCTTCGAAACCATTGCCTGTGTTGCGGTAGAGCCGGTTGAAGTCCACAGCGCCCTGCTTGCTGAGCGAGGGCATGCTGGCGCCGTTTGCGAAGAAGAGGTCGATGCGTCCGTCGTTGTCGTAGTCAAATGCAGCGACGCCGCCTGGGACGATCTCGGGCAGGTGCCGCTCTTTAGTGGCTCCGTTACGCAGGACGAAAGGGAGTTCGGTGGCTTCAAAACGAATGGCGGCGTCGGCGCGCACGATCTCGCGAGCACCGGGAACGAACGCTGCCAACAGGGTGCAAAACGCCAGAGCCGCGGCTAGCCAAAGTCTGGAGAGATTGCCGGTTGCGCTCACCACCCCATTGTAATGGGCAGCAGGAACACAGAGGCTTCGACACCGAGACTCGTGCGACAGACTCCTGCAGCAACTTCGGCTGCCACGCGCAATTTCGTACTCTAGAGAGTTGGGGTACAGGCGGTGTTTGATGCCGCGGCGCCTCAAGGACAACCATGAACATTCTAGGCATTGGCGGCATCCTTCATGATGCCGCGGCATCCGTGATTCGTGATGGCGAACTAGTGGCCGCCATCGAACAACGTAAACTCACACGCGCGGAACACCCCGGCGAACTGCCCCTGGCGGCGATTGAAGAATGCCTGCGCATCGCGCGGGTAACCCCCGCGGACGTGCATGCCGTTTCGGTGGCGCGTCCGTGGATGACGGGGAGTGAGGAGCGCATTCATTTGGAACTGCGCGAGCGTTTTCCCCGGGCGCGCATGCTGGTGGTGGATCACC
The DNA here is from genome assembly GCA_026129915.1 of Bryobacterales bacterium. Lineage (GTDB taxonomy): Bacteria > Acidobacteriota > Terriglobia > Bryobacterales > Bryobacteraceae > JACTMJ01. Next base: position 33,583 of record JAHCHD010000033.1, on the reverse strand, counting down.
AACTGGCTCATGCGGCATCCGCTTACTACGCCTCGCCCTTCGAGGAAGCGACGGTGCTGACGATGGATCGCCTGGGCGATTTCCGCTGCGGCGCTCGCTGGCACGGGCATGGTAACCAGCTCAGTGTGGACCGCGAGTTGTATTACCCGGATTCCTTGGGCGATGTGTATGGGCGGGTGACCCGACTGCTGGGCTTCCAGCCGCATGCGGACGAGCACAAGGTGCAGTGGCTGAGTACCTACGGGCAGCCACTGTACGTGGGCGCCTTTCGAGAGTTGCTGGGAGGCGGTGACCGCGTGGCAGCGGGTTCTGAGCCACATTGGCCGACGGTCCGGCGAGATTATCTCGATACGCAATCGGCCGGGGGAAGCTTCCATCCGAGGTTTCTGGAGGAACTGGGCATCGCAGCGGGCAGCCTGAGTGAGCAGCAGAAGCGCGACATCGCGGCCAGCCTGCAGCAGGCGCTGAGCGAGACAGTGATTGCCATGGCCGGCGATGCAAAGAACCTGTGTCTGGCCGGTGGCGTGGCCTTCAATGTGCTGCTGGTAGAGGCGCTGGAACGGAGCGGACGCTTCACCGGCGTGTTTGCGCAGCCCGCCGCAGGCAATGCGGGTACCGCGCTGGGCGCAGCTCTTCATGCCTGGCATGCGCTGGATCCTGGGGCGACGCGTGTGCCGTTTCCGACGCTCTGCCTGGGGCCGGAGTTTCCCAGCGAAGAGATCAAACAGGTTCTTGAGAACTGCAAGCTGAATTTCCGTTATCTGCTAACCACTGAGAATCTGATGCAAGCGGCTATCCAGGAACTGAACGACTGCAAGATCGTCGCCTGGATGCAGGGCCGGATGGAGTTTGGGCCGCGTGCACTGGGCAACCGCAGCATCCTGGCCTCGCCGCTGAATCCCTATTCGTCAGAGAATCTGAACGTCTACATAAAGCATCGCGAGCCCTTCCGGAAGTTTGCCGCATCGGTGCCGGTGGAAGACGCTAGCGAGTATTTCGATGTAGGCGCCAACGCGCGATTCCTGGCTACCGCGGGACGGGTGCGCCCGCAGTATCGCGAGAAGTTCGAGCACGCGATACTGGGCGACGACATCGCGCGCGTACACACCGTCAGCGCCGCCGACAACCCTCTGTTCCACCGCTTGCTGAAGGCGCAGGGTGCGGCGACTGGCCTGCCGGTGCTCTTCAATACATCATTTAACCTATTTCAGGATCCCCTGGTGTGCATGCCGCGCGACGCTGTCCGCAGCTTCTACTCCTCGGGCATTGACTCACTCTTTGTGGGCTACTTCCAGTTCACCAAATAGCTGTACGGAAAGGCGGATACCGGATGGACGCGAATACAGGACAAGACGCGGGAGTGGCTATGAATCGCCGGACCTTCATGGGCGCGACCTCGGCGATGATTTTGAGCGCGCAGACTGTGCGCGGCTCGCAGGCGAACTCCGCCATCCGGGTAGGCCTGTTGGGCTGCGGCGGACGCGGCACCGTAGTGGCCAGCAGTATGGTGGCCAATGGTGGCGGGAGGGTGACCGCGCTGGGCGATCTTTTTGAAGCCCAGATCCCAAAGGCAACCGAGCATTTCAACAAGGTGAATGCCTCAGCGGGTCATGGGCGGATTGCGGCATCCCAGATGTTTTCGGGTCCGTCGGCAGTGGAGCGTATCGCGGCCTCCAGGGAAGTGGACGCGATCGTGATTGCCACGCCGCCGTACTTCCATCCGGAGCACCTGGAAGTGGTGGTGAATGCCGGCAAGCATGCCTACTGCGAGAAACCGGTGGCGGTGGATGTTGCTGGCGCGATGCGAGTGAAGGCCATCGGTGAGCGGGTCGCGGGCAAGCTTAGCCTGGAAGTGGGTTTCCAAATTCGGAGCGCACCGCCGTTTGTGGAGCTGGTGCGCCGCATTCACGCGGGGCAGATGGGTGAACTCATTCAGGGAGAGGCTTATTACTATTGCCCCTTCCTTGAAGTACGCCAGCCGGGCACGCCAGCCACGGAGGCGCGTGTGCGCCACTGGATGTACGACCGTGTGCTCTCCGGCGACATCATCGTGGAGCAGAACATCCACGCCATTGATATCTGCAATTGGGTGCTGCGCGGGCATCCGCTGAAGGCCGTCGGGCGCGGTGGCCGCAAAGGGAGGTTGGACAACGGGGATTGCTACGGCAACTGCTCAGTGACCTTCAGCTATCCCAACGATGTGCTGGTTGCGTTCAGCTCCAAGCAGGTGGGCAAGGGCGGTTTCGACGTGAACGAGCGCTTCTTCGGCACGCTGGGCAATTCACAGTCGCCCTATGCGGGCAAGCTGGGCATTGAAGGCGACAACGAATGGACATGGCAAGGCAGCGGGCAGCAACAGGGTGGGGAGTTCTCGCAGCAGGGCGCCTTCAGCGACAACCTGGCGCAGGCGGATTCCGAGAAGCACAAGGGCTTCCTGGACAGCATCCGCACAGGACGCTTTCATAACCAGGCGGCACTGGGGGTGGAAAGCTCGCTGAGTGCGATGCTCGGCCGCATGGCCATGGACACGGGCCGTGAGGTGTCGTGGCAAGAGATGCTGGCGTCGAACCAAAGCTGGGACGCGCGGCTGGACATCAGCAAGCTGGGCTAATTCCCAATCGCGAGTGGGCCTGAGGCACGGTGACGGCTTCAGGCCCAGTACTTGCGATCGAGGCTGCGGAACTGCACGGCTTCGGCGATGTGCTTGCCCTTCACGTGCTCGCTTGCGTCGAGGTCCGCCACGGTGCGAGCCACCTTCAGCAGGCGATCGTGCGCGCGGGCGGAGAGGCCCAGTTTGCGCATGGCAGTTTCGAGGCTCCGTTCGCCAGCTTCATCCAATTCACACACCTTGCGAAGCGTCTTATGGGGAATGCCGGCATTCACGTACCCGCGCGCCATCTGCCGTTCCCGCGCAGCCAGTACGCGTTCGCGCATACGCGCGGAGCCTTCACCCTCCTCGCGACTGCGGAGTTCGCGATAAGGTACGGTGGGCACTGAAACGTGGATGTCGATGCGGTCAAGCAGCGGCCCGCTGATGCGTCCCAGGTAGCGCTGAATGATGGCGCCCGTGCACCGGCAGTCGCGCTGCTCATCGCCGTAGAAACCGCACGGGCAAGGGTTCATTGCAGCGATGAGTGAGAAGCGGGAAGGGAAGTGGAGCGTGAGCTGGCTGCGTGCCAGAACTATTTCCCCCTCTTCCAGAGGCTGTCGCAGCAGCTCCAGCACACTGCGTGGGAACTCCGGCAGCTCATCAAGGAACAGCACTCCATTGTGTGCGAAGCTCACCTCACCGGGCTTGGGTACACCTACTCCGCCGCCAATCAGGCCCGCGTCAGAGATGGTGTGATGCGGAGCGCGGAATGGCCGCTGGGTGATAAACGATTGCTCGCGTCCCAATCGTCCGGAGATGCTGTAGATCTTCGTGGTTTCGAGCGCTTCGGTGAAGGTGAGCGGCGGCAGAATACCAGGGAAGCGCTTGGCGAGCATGGTTTTGCCAGAGCCCGGAGGGCCGATCATCAGCACGTTGTGGCCGCCGGCGGCAGCCACTTCCAATGCCCGCTTGGCGATGGTTTGGCCGCGCACGTCCCGGAAGTCCGGCTCAAACTCGCCGCCACGCGCGAGGTCTGGCAGCAGCGGTGCAACCGGCACAAACGCGCCCGGATTATGGAAGAAGGAAACCACTTCCGAAAGGTGCCTCAGACCGAAGACACGGATGCCATCCACTACGCTTGCCTCGCATGCGTTCTCACAGGGCAGCACGACGTTCTGAAAGCCGCGGTCGCGCGCCAGGATCGCGATAGGCAGCGCGCCGCGCACCGGCCGAAGCAGACCATCGAGAGAAAGTTCACCGGCGAGCAGCACGCCCTTGCTATCGCGCACCGTACCCATTGCGCCAAGGATGCCCATTGCCATCGGAAGGTCAAAGCCCGCGCCTTCTTTCTTCACATCCGCGGGCGCAAGGTTGATGGTGATACTGCTATTCAGATAACCGAGACCTGAATTCGCAATCGCTGCCTTAATGCGCTCGCGACTCTCCTTCACTGCCGTATCCGGCATGCCGACGGTGATGAAGACGCCAGGCTCGCCATGGTATGCGTCCACCTCCACATCAATCAAATGGGCATCGATTCCGAAGACGGCGGCGCTCGTAGTTTGGAACAGTGGCATCGCGGGAAAACCTGTCCTTCTAGGGATAAGTGGGCTGATGGCGACATTTTTCTCAAGGAAATTGCACGCAGAAGGCGAATAGAACCAGGAAACCTGAAAAAGCTATTGCACTTAGAACAAATATGGCGAAAAATGTAGGAAACACACTGTCATCAAACGATGACGAAATCTGTTGATTGGGAGAATGATAATGGCTACGAAGAAACCAACGGCAAGCCCCGCGGCGAAGGCAAAACAAACTGCCCCAGCCCCCAAGGCTACCAAGACGGCGCCAGCCAAGAAGGCTGCTCCTGCGAAGAAGGCAGCAGCTAAGGCTCCGGCGAAGAAGGCTGCGGCCAAGGCCCCTGCCAAGAAGGCAGCGGTGAAGGCTCCGGCAAAGAAGGCAGCGCCTGCGAAGAAGGCTCCGGCCAAGAAGGCCGCGCCCGCGAAGAAGGCTCCGGCCAAGAAGGCGCCTGCAAAGAAAGCTCCGGCCAAGAAGGCTGCGGCGAAGTAACAACCTCAACCAAGTTCAGTCAATCCAAGCCAAGTCTTAGCCAGCGCGTCCGTCCATAGGGAGACGCCGCTGGCTTTTTTTTTGAGTGCAGGGTCTATTCCGTGTTGACGAGGTTCTATTCCACCGTGAACGGGAACACCTTCTCGGTTGTGGACTCAGTCAACAGATCGCGAGCGATCACCGCGATGGAGTATTCCGCTTTCTTTGTGCCCGGCTGGATTTGGAGGCTGAATACGCCAGGAACATAGCGCCGCGGATATTCGGGCGCTGATTGTTCGGCTAGAGCGTCGGGCTTCTCAAACAGTACCTTGCCTTCAGCATCCCGGACCTGCACGTCACATGCGACGTGATAGCCATTCCTTGCGCCGATACGAAATCCCGCGAGGTCAAACTTCGCCCACAACATACTGCCCCCGCGATAGACGGCCGCAGGCAGCGGGGAGGCGTCCTCAGCGCGGCGATAGAAGCCGAAATTGAGGATGGTAAGCTCTGCGAGGTCAGGCAACTGCTTCCCGTTCACGCGATAGCGAAGGGTGAATGCCTCCTGGCGCTGGGACACTTCGTCTCGCACTTTCAGGCGAACTTCATAGTCTCCGAACTCGGCCAGAGGAGGCAGGAAAAAGCTGTGCTCCAGGATGGGTAGCCAGTCCTTATCCTCAGTTTCGACGGGTTCGTTGATGAGATCCTTGCGGGGTTCGCCGATGGGAATGCCACGGAAGTCGAACGCAGCCACTTCGTAGCTGATCATCACGCGGTAACGCTGGAATTCCACTTCGGAGACGCGGAAGCCAGCCAGGCGCGCGCGCACCACTACCTGATCCCCAGGGTCAAAAGCTACCGGGTTGGCCAAGGGCGGACCGCCTTCGAAGCGGGAATAGGCGACGTACGGAATGCGCAGTTCTCCCTGGACATTCGCACCCAACGCGGGTGGCTTGCTGGATTGCGCCAATAACCCAGCCGCCGTAGCTGTCAGCATGGCCAGCAAAGGCAGTAGGATGTGATGCGAGCTACGGGATGGCAGAGCCGGTGGGGTCCGCGCTGGTTGGAATAGCGCTATCTTCGATGCGGATTGGAATTTCCACGAGAGCAACATTGGCATCGTCCCCGTCAATGGCAGGTTCAGTAAGCTTCAAGGTGTAGACGGCCCGCGGGGCGTCGAAGAGTACGGTGCCCTGCCGGCTTTCGCCCGGGTTAAGCATCCTTACAAGGCCGAACCAATCCGGAAGTCCACTGCCGTCGGCAAGTTCCTCGTACTCAGTGCCGTTTGCGGCTACGAGGCGCATAGATGCGATTTCCGCGCCGTCGCCTTGTTTGTTCGTTGTAGCCATGCGCAACACGAGGAATTGCTGCGAGGGCATGCGCGTTTCAGCCCCCTGTCCCAGTGCTGCCTTCCACTCCGCACTGAGCACAGCATGCTCAACGTTGCCCAGGGTGACTGTTTCCCCCATTTTCGCATTCACTGTCGTAGACTTTGTGCCGCAACCAGCAAGCAAAAGGCAACCGCTCACCAAAACGATGGTGACGACGGGAGAGGAAATACGGCGAGCTAGCCGCCAAATGCGATGATTCTGATTCCGCAGCACAAGCGTAACCATCTCTAGACCATCCTTTCTCTTTCGGAGAGCCACCCTGATGTTTGGATCGATTCGACTATTGATTATCACAGTTTTGGGCGTGGCCGCCTTTTCGGTATGCGCAGAGGGTCAAGTACGCCACCCGGAGACAGACAGGCCGCTCGCGCCGATGATGGGAGTTCTGGGCGCACCGTGGCTTGACCGCCCGGAACGGATGCAGGAAGAACGGCCGGACGTTGCCGTGAAACTTCTTGCACTGAAACCTGGAATGGCGGTGGCTGATATCGGGGCGGGAAGCGGATATTACACTGAGCGCCTGTCGAAAGAGGTGGGCCCCGGTGGGAAGGTGTTCGCCACCGAGGTGCAATTGGGCATGCTGCGATTGCTGGAGATTCGCAAGAAGCAGAAACAACTCTCAAACGTGGAGATCGTTCGTGGCGGTCTAGAGGAAACCGGGCTTAGCGCGGACAGCGTGGATCTGGCGCTGATGGTGGACGTTTATCATGAATTCTCGAAACCCGCGGAGATGCTTGCCGACTTGATGCGGGCGTTGAAGCCGGGAGGTCGCGTAGCACTTGTCGAGTATCGCAAGGAGGACCCCGATGTGCCGATTCTCGAGGATCACAAGATGACAGAGAAGCAGATTATCCGCGAGTTGAGCGCCGCAGGGTTTCGCCACGTGAAGACGCATCATCAATTGCCCTGGCAGCACCTGGTGATCTTCGAGAAGAACAGCGGCGCCCGGCAGACGCGCGCCAATTGAAACGAATGGTTTTTTGAGCGGACGTGCGGGCTGGAATTCAGTAGACTGCAAGCATGTCGAGTGGACCGAAAGCCGTGAGCCACGGCAAAGGCAGTGTGCAGGAGCCTGAATTGAGCACGCTGGCGGACCCGGTGACCGGGGTACGGCTGCGCCAGTTCACCTCAGGGCCCGGCATCAGCCACCCCAGTTACTTTCTGCAGAGTTCGTTTACGCCGTGCATGACGCGGCTGATCTTCACCAGCTATCGCAGCGGCAGTGCGCAACTGCACGCTGCTCTACTGCCCAATGGTGAGCTGACGCAACTCACTGAGGGCGCTCCCATACATCCGTTCTCGGCGGCAATCCATCCGGATGGAGAGATGGTGTTCTTCGTTCGGGGCGGCGAGGTATGGCGACTCGCCCTGGCCAGTCTGCGGGAAGAGAAGGTGGCTGCTTTTCCCGGAGCGCAGTTGGGGGAAGTATCGTTGAGCTGTGACGGAGAGTGGCTGGCGTGCGCGGGCAAACACCATGGGCAGAATGGGATTGCTGTAGGAAAGGCGAATGGCAATGAGTGGAACTGGATCTCATTCCCGCGTACCGTAATCCATCCGCAGTATCATCCGCTGGATTCGAACTGGCTGGAGTTTGCGGCGGACCCCGCGCCTCGGATGTTTCGGGTCCGCCGCGATGGTACCGGGCTTGAATGCCTGATGGAACACGGTAACGACACGTTCGTGGTGCATGAGACGTTTCTGGGCGGTAGTGGTGATTTGCTGTTCACCATCTGGCCAGGCTTGCTCTGCCGCATGCCTTGGGAAGGAGAGCGCACCTGCACGGAGATTGCCCGATTCAATGCTTGGCACATCGCGCCGGACCGGACAGGGCAGCGCATCCTGTGCGATACCAACCATCCGGACGAGGGCATTTTCCTGGTAAATGCGGCCACCGGAGAGCGTGAGCTGGTTTGCCTTTCCCTGGCAAGCAACCAGGGCAGCCAATGGAAGCAGTCGCGTTATGCGCTAGCCGAGGACTTCGAACGCGCCCGTGCGGAGCAGGCTTCCGCGGCGGACACCGTGCCCGGCAAACAAGCGCTAAGTTGGATGGAAGTGGCAACTGATACGGTATACGGACCGCAATGGACTCATCCTCACCCTTCCTTTAGCCCGGATGAGCGTGCGATTGCGTTTGCCAGTGACCGGGACGGGATAACACAGGTTTACGTGGCGGACCTAACTTCCCACCCAAAATGGGCGACACTGGAGTCGTGGGCGGGACGGGCGCAGGAAGCGGACAACCGGCCCGGTAGCGCAACGGGAAAAGGATCGGAAGACCGCACGTGAAATTTGAACAGCTACCGCCGGAAGGCGCTGGTGCGCCTGCAGCACACCCAGACTCTGCCTCTGCACCTTTTTCGGGACTGTCCGGGGAGATGCCCGCGTCGGCGCGTGGACTGCATGAATCCGCCGGTGAGATTCTGGCGCCACTCTCGGAAGAGCCTGCGGGAGTTACGCCTGAGTACGCCATCGCGCTGGACGACGTCACTAAGATCTACGGGCAGAAGCGTGCGGTGGACGGCCTTACCCTGCGCGTCCCGCGAGGCTGCTTCTATGGATTCCTTGGCGCAAATGGAGCGGGCAAGACCACGACGATCAAAATGCTGATGGGCCTTGCCCAGCCCACGTCGGGAAAACTGAGCCTGTTGGGTACCCCCGTGGAGCAAGGGTCTTTCGCGGTGCGCCAGAGGATTGGAGTGGTGCTGGATGACACGCTCCTGTTTGACCGTCTAACCGGGCGCGAATATTTGCAGTTTGTGGGCCGCATCTATGGCCTGGATCGTGCGGTGGTGGACAGGCGCGTGCGGGAGTTGCTCGACCTCTTCGAACTCACCGCAGCCCAGCACAAGGTGATCTCAGAGTATTCCAAGGGCATGAAGAAGCGGGTAGCCATGGGCGCGGCGCTCATCCACCGGCCCTCGCTTTTCCTGATGGACGAGCCCTTTGAGGGCGTTGACGCAGTGGGCGCCCGCCTGATGAAGGAAATTCTGCTGGACCGCGTGCGACAGGGCTGTACCGTATTCCTTACTTCCCACGTGCTGGAAGTGGTGGAACGGCTCTGCGACCGTCTGGCGATTATTCACGAGGGTCGACTGGTGGTGGAGGGGACCATGGACGACTTGCGAGCCGGTGGATCAGCGCATGACACGCTGGAGGAGGTCTTCGTGAGGACCATCGGCGGCGACACTAGCACCGAACTGCTGGATTGGCTTTGAGGAGACCCTGGATTGCCACTTCAATTTGCTGACCAAGCGACGGTGATTCTGGTGGCGCAGTTGCGCATGATGCGCAACATGCTCAGCCGCCGCGGCAAGATCGCCTCGATTTTCAATGGTGTTGTTACTTCCTTCTGGTATCTGCTGGCGGCTTTTGTAGCCTACATCGCCTACGGGGTATTCGCTAACCCGCCCGAGGAGTTTGAGCTTGGTTACTACATCCGGATGGCTTTGCTGGCCACTACGATCTACTGGCAGGTTACGCCAGTCCTCACCGTTTCATTTGGGCTGGCGCTCGACCTGAAGCGCTTGCTGATTTTTCCTATCCGGCCAAATCAGTTCTACCTACTGGAACTGATCCTTTGCATTCCCACAAGCCTTGAGCCGCTGATCGTGAGCGTAGGTGTTTTCTTGGGGCTGCTGGTGAATTCGAGGTGCAATCCGGCCCTGGTTGTCTTGGCGGGAGCGGGATTTCTGTGCTTCAACCTATGTCTGAACGTCGCGGTGCGAGCGTTGGTGAGCCGCATGTCCAGTATGCGGTTGTGGCGTGAAGGGCTCGTGTTCCTGTTGGTTTCGGTGGCCTTGATCCCGCAGTGGATCCTGTTGAAGAGAGAAACCGGTTCGTGGCTTTCGTACTTACAGGCGGTGCTGGCATTTCCGCTGACTCCGTGGAGTGCCGCAGCCGACGTCGCAACGGGGGCTTCTCTGGGACAGTCCCTTCCATTGCTGGCTGCTTTCGCGCTTGGCAGCCTGGTGTTGGGGCGACTATTGTTTCTTCGTTTCCTGACAGCTGAAACGGGGTCCGACCGCGGCGCGGGTCGCTCGAGACTTTCCGCTTCACCGGCTCGTCCTTTTGCTGACCTTCGGGCGCATGCCGCCAACTGGCTGGGTAGGTTCTTCCCAGAGCCGCTGGCGTCGCTGGTGGAAAAGGAGTTCCTCACATTCACTCGCTCTCCGCGATTCGTCACGGTGTTCATCATGGGCTTCACCTTCGGAATCATTGTGTTCCTGCCGATTGCCCTGAACCCCGGCGAGAGTCCTGGCTTCATGTACCGGAATTTTCTGGCGGTGGTGAGTGCCTATGCGATCTTGCTGATGTCTGAGACGGTGTTCTGGAATGTGTTCGGGCTCGATCGCAAGGCCGTACAGATGTTCCTATTTGCCCCGCTGCCCATGCAGACGGTGTTTCTGGCAAAAAATATCGTCGGCTTCTTCATGGTCTGCCTGCAGGTATTCCTAATCTCCCTGGCATGCTCCGCCATAGGCGTTCCCGTTACGCTGAACGGGGTTGCCGAGGCCTTCGTCACGGCATTGGTACTGGCTGTGAACATGTTTGCGGTGGGCAACCAGAGTAGCGTGCGCTACCCAGGAGGAGTGAATCCGGAACAAAGCTGGAGCAGCGCAAATAAGGCAAAATTCCGCGTTGTGTTGATTCTGTTTTTCCCCATTGTCAGTCTGCCAACCTCTCTGGCCTACGTTGCGCGCTTTGCATTCGGATCAGATGCAGGCTTCTATGCGGGCATGCTGGTGGCAGCGCTGATCGCCGTTACGTTCTACCTGGTATCGCTGGATTCCACCATCGAGTATGCCCGGCTGCACCGGGAGGATCTGGTGGATTTGCTAGGCACAACCGACACCGCTGTTTAGTTGCGATACTGTGGCGAGGGAAGGAGCGTGCCTGGCATGCTGAATTTACTCGTTTTGTGGGTGGTTGTCGCGGGCGCCATTTTGGTGGCGGCTCACATTCTGCCAGGGATGAAGATCCGGGACTTCAAGATAGCGTTGGTGGCGGCACTGGTGATGGGCATCGTGAACGCGCTGATCCAACCGATCGTGGCGTTCTTTGCTTATCCCATCACGTTCATCACCTTCGGCTTGTTCGCTTGGGTAATCAATGGCCTGATGCTGATGCTGGTGGCGAAGCTGGTGCCTGACTTCGAAGTGAACGGGTGCCTGACCGCGATTCTGGGGTCAATCATTGTCAGTCTGATTTCCACTGGGGCGATGGCGCTGCTGCCCTTTGCGAATTGATGACGAGAGCCTAGGCGCTTCCAAGTGCAGTCGGCGGCACGGAGGCACTGTAGCTTGAGCGGACGCGTGGGATAGGACGGTTACCCGGATGCAGCGAATCCGAAACGGGTATATACTGCCTTCGACATGCTACCCCCTTATCTCGCTCAGGCTCAGCCTAACCCAATTACCAACCGAGCACCGTGGTACACAAACATTGCTCCCAGTTACGCCGGTGTGTTTCTATGGATCGCTTTCTATAATGCGATCGCCACGGAAACCATCACGCAGGCGAGCGTGTGGGTGTGTATCGCGGGCCTGGTGGTGGCCGGGCTGCTGAGCTATGCCCTCTACTACTTCGTGCCCGCTATGCTCGGCATGAAAACGGGACATCCTCTTTACGTGGTGGGCAGTTCCACGTTTGGCACCACCGGAGGCTACCTGATGCCCGGCTTGCTGATGGGTTTGCTTCAGGTGGGCTGGTTTGGCGTCGCTACGTATTTTTCAGCGAAGTTTCTGCTGTCTGGGCTTGGCATGGACGCTACGCCGAAAACGGTTCCGTTTATCGTGGTGGGCGCGATCTGGGGCTACACGATGGCCTATGTGGGCGTGAAGGGTATCGGCTATGTGGCGCGGGTGGCCACTTACCTCAACTTCATTCCGTTGTTGATGATCCTTATCGTGTTCTTCAAGACCTACGAAGGCATCGGGCAGTATCAGCCCCCGGCCGAGAATTCCTATCTCGGATTCACGCTCATCATCCAGATAACCATTGGTTTCTTCGCCACCGCAGGCGCGGCGGGCGCGGACTTCGGCATCAACAGCCGCAACTCTGGCGACGTGAAGAAGGGCGGCTTGGTGGGCATCGCGCTGGCGGCAGTGATTGCGGGCGGCTTGCCACTGCTTTCCGTAGCCGGAGCCAAGGCACTGAACCCGTCGCTGGCCAGCCTTAACTACGACGCAGTGATCCCCACGATGGGCGGGCTGCTTGCCTCGGGGATGTTCTTCCTTTTCGCCATCGCATCGATACCTCCGAATTGTTTCTGTGCGTTCATTGCCAGCAACAGCTTTTCGACGATGCTGCCGGGCATCCCTCGCATGACTTCCACGATGGTGGCTATGACCTTCGCCATTATTCTTGCCGTCACTGGCGCTGCTGAGAACCTGATTGGATTTTTCAGCATTGTGGGTGCGTCGTTCGGACCCATTTGCGGCGCGATGGTTGCTGACTACCTGCTGAGTGGGCGTAAATGGCCCGGCCCTCGCGAGGGCATCAATCTTGCCGGCTACATCGCGTGGGCGGCTGGCTTCTTTGTGGGTGTGATGCCATTCATTCCCGCATTTGACAGTATCAAGGAGAGCATCCAGCCAGCGGCTCTCTACAGCTTTGCGGTGGGCTTTGTTGTCTATGCGCTGGCCGCGAAGGCGGGGCTGCAACCAAAGACGGTGGCGATGCCGGCCACAAAATAGATCATCCGGCTTCAGGATCTTCCGGTCCTTTTTGGCAAGAGATTCTGCATGAATCGGTGCAGATGAGTAACGGCTCCTGGCGGAATGAAGTCATTGTCAGCATCGGTCTGGTCTCGCACGAGTGTGATGTTCAGTGCCAGGGCGCACCACAATCCAAGTGTTTTCGAAGGTTAGTGACGATGTCGAATAACGGTGTATCGAGGCGGTATTTCTTCTACGGTTCGCTTTTGGCGGGTGCCGTGCCGGTGGGCGGGTTTGGCAGTGTGAAGAGCCTTGTTGCTCTTGGCTACAAGCCTTACTACAACAAGCTGAATGTGGCGGTGATCGGCTGCGGCGGGCGTGGCGGAGCGCTGTTGCAGGAAGCCGCTGAGACAGAGAACATCGTCGCGCTCTGTGATGTTGATCTCGATCGTTCGCAAGGCGAACTGAAGCGCTACGAGAAGTTGCCCTTGTATCGGGATTTCAGGGAACTCCTGGACAAGGAAGACAAGAACTTTGACGCCTGTACCATTGCCATCCCGGACTTCATGCATGCGCCAGTGGGCCTGGCGTGCATGCAGCGAGGCAAGCACGTGTATATCGAGAAGCCGCTCACCCGCACTCCCTGGGAAGCTCGCCTCTTGATGCAAGCTGCCGAGAAGTACAAGGTGGCCACGCAGATGGGCAACCAGGGGTTCTCACACGAGTGTCACCGGGTGGCCGCGGAGATTCTTTGGTCTGGTGAGATCGGAGATGTCACTGAGGTGCATGTTTCCACGACGCCGGGCACGCATCCGACAGGATTGCAGGATTTGCCACCGGAAGCGTCCGTTCCGGATTCCCTCAACTGGGACGCCTGGCTGGGGGCAACGCCTATGCGCGCGTATAGCTCCTGGTATGTGCCTTACAACTGGCGGGGCTTCTACGATTTCGGTACCGGGCAGATTGGTAATTGGGCCACGCACACAGCCGGTCCGGTGCACCACGCCCTGCAACTGGGCGCACCCTCGAGTCTGGAACGCGTCAGCGTGGAGGGAGAGAGCGCCATCACTTTTCCCAATCGTGCAACAGTACGGCTGGACTTTCCAGCACGGGGTGGCATGCCGCCGGTAAAGGTCTTCTACCACGACTCGGCTCGCTCCACTGACCCGGACGTCTTCCGTGTTCCCGGCATGGAAAGCGAGACCATTCTGCCGCCAATGGATAACCTCGCTGACAAGGGACGGCCCACGGGACGCTGGCTGGATGAGATTGCGCGTGGGGCATCAGGCCAACCCGCGGGCCAGGGTGGCCCTGGCGGGGGCGGACCGGGTGGCCGGGGACCCGGCGGTCGTGGTGGGCCGCGTCCCGCGGGCGGCCAGCGTACGGGTCCTGGCGGCCCAGGTGTGCGCGTCTTCGGTGAGCCCGGCACACCCGGTCAACCTGGGGTGCTGACGGGCAACGGTTCGGTGTTTGTGGGCAGCAAGGGCATCATGGCTACCTCCAACCGTGGAGAAGGCGTTTGGCTGCTACCCTCGGCGCGGTGGAGGGAATATAAGCTGCCGCCGCAGTTGTTGACGCGGTCACCCGGCCACATGGCCGATTGGATTCGCGCCTGCAAGGGTGGCGAGCCGTCCTGCTCTGACTTCCGCCTTGCCGTGCCGTACGCGGAATGGCTTGCGTTAACAGCCATTGCCATGCGTGTGGGAGGCAAGCTTGACTGGGATGCCGCCAACATGCGCTTCACCAACAGCGAGGAAGCCAACAAGCATGTGAAGCCACAATTCCGCGAAGGCTGGGATCTCAAGCTTTAGTCGGGCATCAGCAGGGAATCGAAGGGCCGTCACCAATCCCTGACGATACCTCCTGGCCGGCGCGGGATTCTGCTAGTCTGGCGGAATGACAAAGACCATTGGTTTGGTTCTGGGTATCTTCTGGCTGGTGTGCGTTCCCGCTTGGGCCGACGAAGCAACGAAACTAGCCAAGACGGAAGAACTGTTTAAACTGATGCGCATGGATCAGATGCTCAGCCAGATGATGGACGTAGTGATGAAGCAGACTCAGGCATCTACCATGCAGCGGCTCATGGGCGTGAATCTTCCCGAACATCTGACCGCCGAGGTGGAGCAATTCCAGCGGGAAGTAGGCGCTGCTTTGGATCGCCACATTGGGTGGGATGCCCTGAAGGAAGAGTACGGGAAGCTCTATGCGGGGGCGTTCAGCGAGGAAGAAATCGACGCTATCGTGGCCTTCTACAGGTCCCCGGCTGGGCAGGCACTGGTTGCCAAGCAGCCACAGCTGATGGAGGAGTCTTCAGTGATCGTTCAGCGGAAAATGGAGCAGGCTGCGCCGGAAGTGCAGGCCCTGATGGCGGCATGGACAGAGAAGTTGAAAGCAAAGATGGCTCCGCGGTAGGGGGCGCGACGCGCGGACCGTGGCCGGGTCTGCGGACATACGCTGTCTCGCTACTACGGACTGTGTTATCTTAGACTTTGCGTCCAAAGCCGGTATGGCGGCCATCGTAAGCGAGTCGATTACGCTTCGCACCTACCCTTACGGCGAGGCCGACCTCGTGGTGAGTCTGTTTACTCGCGACAAAGGCAAGCTTCGCGGAATTGCCAAGCGGGCGCGCAAACCTCGCAGCCCTTTTGGTGCGGGATTGGAACGGCTTTGCTGTTCGCGAATGACTTATTATCAGCGAGAAAACCGGGAGTTGGTGACGCTGAGCGGATGCGAAATTGTCCACTCTCCGTTTGCCATTGCGGGGAATTATGCCGCGGCGTTGGGACTGGATTTCGTTGCTGAAGTGGCGGAACAGTTACTTCCGCCCGCTTCTCCGGATGAGCGCTTCTACCGCTTGATTCTGGCAGTGATGGGGCATCTGGAAGAGGCTGGCGAGAGTGCCCTGTGGCGTGCGCTCACCTACTACTCGTTCTGGGCGGTCCGTCTTTCCGGATTCCTTCCGGAACTGCGGGTGTCGGATGCCTCGCTGGCGCTGGCTGACGAAATCGCCACGAAGCCTATCGGCGCCGTGTTGCCGGAAGGCTGGGAGAAATCGGCTCACTTGGATTTACGACGCTTCCTGATTCGGGAGATTGAGCACCACGCGGAACGGCGTCTGCTTACCGTGCCCTTGATCGAAACCCTCTGACATGCCTCCGACACCCACCATTTCGTACCAGGATTTGATCTTCCGCCTCAAGCGCTTTTGGGCGGAGAACGGCTGCATCATCCAGGAGCCATACGACCTGGAGGTAGGAGCCGGCACGATGTGCCCGGAGACTTTCCTGCGCGTGCTGGGCCCGCAGCCATACAACGTTGCCTACGTGCAGCCCAGCCGGCGCCCCGCCGACGGGCGCTATGGGGACAATCCAAACCGGCTCTACAAGCACATGCAGTTTCAGGTGATTCTGAAACCCACGCCGGCGAACATCATTGAACTTTATCTGCAGAGTCTGGAGGCCATCGGGATCGATCTCTCCAAGCACGACATCAAGTTTGAGGAAGACAACTGGGAATCGCCGACACTGGGCGCTTGGGGCATCGGCTGGCAGGTGATGCTGGATGGCCTGGAGATTACCCAGTTCACTTACTTCCAACAGTGCGGGGGCTTTGACCTAGACCTGATTCCGGCTGAGCTTACCTACGGGCTGGAGCGGCTGACCGCATTCCTGCAGGGCGTCGAGAGCGTCTACGACATTGAGTGGACACCTGGCTTTAGCTACCACACCGTGCGCCACGCGGACGAGTTGCAGAGCAGCGTGTTTAACTTCGAAATGGCCGATATTGATTCCTTGTGGAAGTTGTTTGAGATTCACGAGGGCGAAGCGCAACGTTTGATAGACGCCTATCCTGGGTATGCCGAGAAAGGCCGCTTCCCGGTGCTGCCGGCATACGAGCAGGTGCTCAAATGTTCGAACCTGTTTAACCTGCTGGATGCCCGGGGTGCCATCAGCGTGACGGAACGTGTGGGGGTGATTGGCCGCGTGCGCAAGATCGCCGTGGGTGTGGCGAAGCTGTGGATGCACCAGCAACATGGTGTGGGCGAGTTGGCCGTCGCGGAGGTGGTTGCCTGATGCTTCCCTTCCTGCTGGAAATCGGAACTGAAGAAATTCCCGACTGGATGATTCCTGGGGCGCTCGAGCACCTGGAGTCGCGATTCCGCGAATTGCTCGAAAAGAATCGTCTGGCGCACGAACCGTTGCAGCTTGATGCTACGCCACGCCGGCTGGTGCTGCGCTGCCCGGGGATTCAGCCCGCGCAGGAGTCAGCGGAGGCGCTGGTGACCGGCCCTCCCGTGACGGCTGCCTACAAGAATGGCGAGCCTACGCCAGCGGCCCATGCGTTCGCCAAGAAGATGGGCACAGACCTCGCCAGCCTGAGACGCGAGCAGACGCCAAAAGGCGAGTATCTTGCCTATCTTCAGCGCACTGAGGGACGCGCGACGGGCGAAATTCTGGCCGAGGCACTGCCCGAGTTAGTTCTGGGCACCTACTTTCCGAAGGCCATGATGTGGGCCGGGAAGGGAACCAGCCGCTTCATTCGCCCCATCCGTTGGCTAGTGGCATTGCTGGGCGATGCCGTGGTGCCTTTCGCGATTGAAGGCGTAGCAAGCGGGAACACTACCGAGGGCCACCGCCGCCTGGGTAAGCCGGGCTTGGTGGTTACGCATGCAAGCTACGAACAGACGCTACGCGACAACGGAGTGCTCCTTTCGGCGGCCGAACGCCGTGCGCGCATCACGGAAGGCGCAGCCGCGCTGGCAGCCGCACATGGGCTGAGCGTGGCCACCGACGAACGCCTGCTGGAGACGCTGGTTTACATCACCGAATGTCCCACGCCCATCCTGGGCGCCTTCGCCGAGGAATACCTGACGCTTCCCGAGGAAGTGCTGGTGACGGTGATGCGCTATCACCAGAAGTACTTTGCGCTGCATCGCGCCGATGGAAGCCTGGCCCCGAACTTCATCGCCGTGATGAACACCAGCGCGGACCCCGATGGCCTGGTGCGTAGCGGCAATGAACGCGTCCTGCGCGCTCGCTTCAACGACGCTCGCTTTTTCTGGGATGTCGACCAGAAGCGCACGCTGGCCGACCGTGTGGATTCGCTCGCCGCTGTCACTTTCCAGGCCAAGCTAGGGAACTATCTCGAAAAGGCGCAACGAGTTGCGAAGCGCGCAAAGTTTATTGCACAGCCGCTTGGACTTGATCCCGGATTAATTGAGCGCGCAGCCTTGCTATCCAAATGTGACTTAACTACTGAGCTAGTAAAGGAGTTCACTGAGCTTCAAGGAGTAGTGGGTGGCCTCTATGCTGAGTATCAAGGCGAAAGCATCGAAGTCTCTCAAGCGATTTACTATCAATATCGTCCCGTTTCGATGGAAGATGAGATACCTCCCACCCTTCTCGGGCAAGTAATTAGTCTGGCAGACAGATCCGACACACTTGCAAAGTGCTTTGAGATCGGCCTAATACCGAAAGGGTCGAGTGACCCATTCGCTCTCCGACGTTCTGCGCAAGGTGTTGTTAAGATCTTGGCGGAGGGTGACGCAGCCCTTGGTGGAATAAGGTTGGGAGATATGTGTTTCGGGTGGGGCAGCCCGCTATTCGATTTTTTCCGTGAACGTATCCGACACTATTTACGAGAACACCGAGTATTTGCCTACGACGAGGTCAGTGCCGTTCTAAATCAAGCGGGTAATGCCGAACTCGTGAATATTCAGGAACTGATTCAGCGACTTTCTGCACTGCAAGACGTGCGAAAATCAGATGATTTTGAGCCGATCGCCGCCAGCTTCAAGCGCATCAAGAACATTCTCCGCCAAGCTGAGTTCGCCGGTGGGGTGGTTTCGGAACCGCTGCTGGTGGAAGAAGCCGAGCGTGCGCTGTACGGCGCGTTTACAAAGGTGCGAGCCGACGTGCATCTTCAGCGGGCGGCTGGCGACTACAGCGGCGCCCTGGAGGCCATCGCCAGCCTGCGCCCGGCGGTAGACGGTTTTTTTGACCAAGTTCTGGTTAACGCGAGCGACGAGCAGGTGCGGCGGAATCGCCTCAGCTTGCTCCACGAATTGATGACCGAGCTTTCCGCAATTGCAGATTTCTCGGAGATTGTCACCAAGTAGGGGAACCCTGGTTCGCTCTTCTCAGTAAGGAGATTCATTCGCAATGAAGCAATACGTCTATTCCTTCGGTAAGACTACCGACGGCAACGGCAAGATGAAGGAAGTCCTTGGCGGCAAGGGAGCGGGCCTGGCCGATATGGCCATCGCGGGTATGCCCGTGCCTCCCGGCTTTACCGTGGTCACCGAGGTCTGTAACCTCTATTTCAACAACAACAAGAAGGTTCCGGCCGAAGTTGAAAAGCAGATGAAGGAGAAGTTGAAGGTTCTCGAAAACGAGATCGGCCAGAAGCTTGGCGATCCCAAGAACCCTCTGCTGCTCAGCGTTCGCTCCGGTGCGCGCGTGTCGATGCCGGGCATGATGAACACCATCCTGAACCTCGGCTTGAACGATGTCACCACCGAGGGACTGGCCGCCAAGACTGGCAATCCCCGTTTCGCTTACGATTGCTACCGCCGCTTCATCCAGATGTTCGGCGAGGTGGCCTTCCACGTCGATATGGAGAAGTTCGACCACATCTTCGACACGCAGAAGAAGAAGGCGAAGGCGAAGCTTGACACGGACCTCAGCGCGGACGACCTGAAGACGATCGTGGCCGAGTACAAGAAGCTGTTCAAGAAAGAAACGGGCCAGGACTTTCCCCAGGATCCGATGGAGCAGCTGACGCGGTCGCGCGACGCTGTGTTTGAAAGCTTCTTCACGCCGAAGGCGATCTACTACCGCAAGATGAATAAGCTGCCTGATGACATGGGTACCGCTACAAACATCCAGGCGATGGTGTTCGGCAACATGGGCGATACCTCCGGCACGGGCGTTGGATTCACCCGTGATCCCGCAACCGGCGAAAAGGTGTTCTACGGCGAGTTCCTGATGAACGCGCAGGGCGAGGACGTGGTGGCCGGTATCCGCACGCCACAGCCTATCGCGCAGTTGCAGCAGATTCTGCCGAACGCCTACGACGAGCTGGTGGAAATCACCACCCGTCTTGAAAATCACTACCGCGACATGCAGGACTTCGAGTTCACCGTGCAGGAAGGCACGCTGTACATGCTGCAGACCCGCAACGGGAAGCGCACGGGTCCCGCGGCTGTTCGTGTGGCTGTAGAGATGTGCGAAGAGGGCATGATCACCAAGGAAGAAGCGGTGATGCGTGTAGCCCCCGACCAGCTTGACCAGTTGCTGCACCCGTTGCTTGAAAAGAGCGCCCTGAAGAACCTCACGCATATTGGCAACGGCTTGGCCGCTTCGCCGGGCGCCGCCGTCGGCAAGGTTGCGTTTGACTCTGAACGGGCCGTTCACTTCAGCGCCTCTCAGCCCGTCATTCTTGTCCGCAAGGAAACCTCGCCCGACGACATCCACGGGATGGACGTGTCAAGAGGTATCGTGACCATGGTGGGCGGTCTCACCAGCCACGCTGCCGTTGTCGCGCGTGGTATGGGCAAGCCCTGCATCGTGGGCGCTTCCTCGCTGAAGGTGGACGAGAAGGCGCATCGCCTGACGGTTGCGCTGAACGGCAAGACCGTCACCGTGAAAGAAGGCGACTGGCTTTCCATTGACGGCACCACTGGCAATGTATACCTTGGCCAAGCGAGCACGGTGGACCCCGACACGAAATCCGGCCACCTCGCCCGCTTCATGGAGTGGGTTGACGAAAGCCGTGGCGGCTTCAACGTGCGAACCAACGCGGAAACTCCCCGGGATGCCAAGAAGGCTCGCGAGTTCGGCGCCGAGGGCATTGGCCTTTGCCGCACTGAGCACATGTTCTTTGAAGAAGGCCGCGTGGAGCACGTGCAGGCAATGATTCTCGCCGATGACGAGAAGACCCGCCGCAAGGCACTGGCCAAGCTGCTGCCCATGCAGCGCAAGGACTTCGAACAGCTGTTCAACGTGATGGCGGGCTTCCCCGTGGTGATCCGCACCCTTGACCCGCCGCTGCACGAGTTCCTGCCCAAGCGCGAGCACTTGATGGTGGACATCGTGCGACTTCCGCATGCCGACATCAAGGAAAAGCGGGAGATGGCCAAGGCCTATAAGACCGAGGTGAAGGAACTCAAGAAGCTGCTTCCCATGCTGCTGCACCGGGTGGAAGAACTGCACGAGTTCAACCCGATGCTAGGCCACCGCGGTTGTCGCTTGGGCATCACCTACCCCGAGATCACCGAGATGCAGGCCCGCGCCATCTTCGAAGCGGCCGTAAAGGTCCACCTCAAAGGTAAGACGGTGATTCCCGAAGTGATGATTCCGCTTGTCGGCAACGTGAAGGAGCTCGAGAATCAGAAGGCGCTCGTGGTACGGGTTGCTGAAGAGGTGCTGGCGAAGGCCGGCCTCACCGGGAAACTGAAATACATGGTGGGCACCATGATCGAGATTCCCCGTGCCGCCCTCACCGCGGAGCAGATTGCACTGGAAGCGGAGTTTTTCAGCTTCGGCACGAACGACCTGACACAGACGACGCTCGGCATTTCGCGCGACGACTATGTGAAGTTCTCGAAGCACTATGAAGACCTGAAGATCTTCACGGGCGATCCGTTCGCGGTACTCGACCAAGGCGGCGTGGGCCGGCTGATTGAGCAAGCCGTGAAGCTTGGCCGTGAAGCCCGCCCTGACCTTGAAGTGGGCATTTGTGGCGAACATGGCGGCGAGCCCTCCAGCGTGGCCTTTTGCTACCGGGTGGGCATGGATTACGTGTCCTGCTCGCCCTACCGCGTGCCCATCGCACGGCTCGCGGCGGCGCAGGCGGCCATCCAGAAGAAGAACAGCGGAATCGCGGTTTCGGCCACGGTCTAGCGCGTAACGAAGGTCAACCAGGGAGGGCGGTCCGTAAGGGCCGCCCTTCGCCATTTGCGCACCATCGCATGACTCTGCGTTCCATCTACGTCGCCTTTGCCGCCCTCGCGCTTGTGGTGTTGTATCACCTGCTGCTGATTGCAGGCCACCAACGCAATGTGACCGCGCTGTTTTACGCGGGCGACCGCACACCGGCGCCGCCCGCGCTCCGGGGCAGCATTTTCCAGTTTCCGGACTCTGTAGGATTTGACGGGCAGTATTACCTCTACCTGGCGCAGGATCCGCTCAACCTGCAGGGGACCGCCGCTTTCATTGACAACCCCGCCATGCGATGGAAGCGCATTCTGTTTCCTGGTCTTGCCCACCTGATGGCCCTGGGCCAGCCAGCCGCCGTTCCGATTGCCTATATCGTTCTGATGTGGCTAAGCGCATTGCTTGGGGCGTTGCTGCTCTCTCGGTTGTGTGCCCTCTGGAGCTATCCCTCCTGGCTGGGCATGAGTTTCCTTGTGATTCCCGCAGCCACTGTCAGTCTGGATCGCATGATGACCGACATCGGGATCGTGGTGGCGTTGCTCGCCTTGCTATTGGCGCTGCGCGAAGATCGGCCCGCACTCGCCATCGCAGCCATTGCACTGGCTCCGCTCGCCCGTGAAACCGGCATTGTGCTGGCGGCGGCATGGATCGCATGGCATACTGCCCGACGCGACTGGCGCAGGACGGCGTGGGGCATTTGCGCGGTCGTCCCCTTCGCAGCCTGGACGGCATGGGTACACTTCCAGTTTGGGCCAGACCTTACCTTGTGGTGGGGATGGCCCTTTGAAGGCATCCTCACCCGGCTTGCCAGCTATGCCATCTATCCCGCGCCGTTGCTGGGCTTGAAGCTAGCGCTGCTGCTTGACTATGTGGGCGCTCTTGGAGTGGCGGCTTCCTTCGTCATCACGTTCATGCTGCTTCTGCGCGGAGAGCGTTCCGTGCTGCTCGTGATGGCGGCAATCTACACCCTCGGGATTTCGGTCTTCGCCAGGGAGGATATGTGGGGCGAGGCTTACAGCTACACGCGCACGGGCGGGCCGGTGGCACTGATGCTGGCGTTCGCGGGTCTCGAACAGCGCCGCTGGTGGCTGCTGGCACCGATGTGTCTGGCCATTCCGCGTATCCTGTTCCAACTGTTGCTGGCCATCCTCGATAGCGTTCGAGGCATGGGTGGCTAGCGTACCCCATGCACTTGACATGCTGGCAGTGATACAACGAGACTGCGATGAAACGAAACGAATTTCTTAGCCTCCTATTCCTCGGCGGGTCCACTCTCTCCTGCGGACGCCAGCCCGCCGAGTCCCCGCGGATGTACCAGAATCCGCTACCCGTGGCCTTCGGCGATCCTTTTGTGCTCTACGATTCGGCCGACCGTCAGTTCTACATGTATGGCACCGGAGGAGGTGCGCGCAACGGATTCGGCGTGTACGTCTCGCCCGATCTTGCCGAATGGAAGTACGCTGGCCAGGTGTATCACGGTAACACTGCGGATTCCTGGTGCACGGGCTCCTTTTGGGCGCCTGAGGCATATAAGGTGGGGGGGCGCTATTTCCTCTTCTACAGCGCGCAGTGGCGCAACAACCCCACCAACGAACTGGAGAACTTCCGTATCGGCATTGCCGTGGCAGACCGGCCTACGGGCCCATTCCAGGATCTCCGCAACGGCCCCCTCTTTGACCCTGGCTACCCCATCATTGATGCCAATCTCTTTGTAGACAACGATGGCCGCAACTATCTGTATTACTCGCGCTGCTGCTACAAGAATCCTGTTGAGAGCGAAATTGCTGACTACGCGCGCAAGCAGGGCTGGTACGACGAGATCGAGGAAAGCTGGGTCTACGGCATCGAACTGAAGCCCGATTTCTCCGGCGTGATTGGCGATCCCGTTCTGCTGCTGCGGCCGCCACTCACCATGAGCGACCGGCAAGCCGAATGGGAAAGCCGCTCGGTAACTTCGCGCGAAGTGAACCGCAGGTGGACCGAGGGCTCCTTCACCTTCCGCCGGGACGACACCTACTACATGATGTACTCGGCCAACCATTTCGCCGGAGAGAACTACGCGGTGGGTTACGCAACCGCGAAGTCGCCGCTCGGCCCCTACTCGAAGGCTGCGAACAATCCAGTGCTCGAAAAGAACTCCGCGCGCGGCGGCGATGTCACCGGCACGGGACACAACAGCATTCTGTTTTCTCCCGATGACCGGGAAATGTATTGCGTCTATCATGGCCGGACGTCCAAAACCGGCAACGAACGTGTGGTGTTCATCGACCGCATGGAGGTTCTGGCCGATGGCCGGCTGGTGGTGAATGGCCCCACTACTCACCCGCAGCCGCTGCCCAAATTCCGGGCAGAGCTTTGATGGGGGCTTTCCTCTGGTCTTCGTTACCATGGAAGGATTGGGGCTTTGTGAAACGTCTTCCCATTTTGCCCTTTCTTACTTGCTTGGGGAACGACGCCGCGCCCCGTCCCGCGCTGCGCTGCTAGCCAAGATACCGCTCGTTGTGAGGTAGCCGATTTTGTTTTTGTTACTGTTCCAGTTGGAAATTCTTTCGCTCCAATTCTGGGAGCAAGCGCTCTCTCCCGAACGAATCCTGGATCTGTCCACCTCGGTGGTGAAGATATTGGTGGTTCTGGTGCTCGCGGCGATCGTGTCGTCCATCGTGAACCGGCTGATCCCGAAGGTGCGCGAACGCTTGGTTTCCACGATGCAGAAGCACCGTGGTGACGACGTGGAAATGGCGAAGCGAGCAGTTACTGTTTCCACGCTCTTTCGCCGCACCATCACAGCGCTTATCTGGGTGGTGGCCATCATTACGGCATTGCAGCAGGCCGGTTTCGACATCGCTCCTATTCTGGCCACCGCTGGTGTGGCCGGCTTGGCCATCAGCTTTGGCGCGCAGAACCTGGTTCGTGATGTCATCAGCGGCGTGATTATCCTGCTGGAGAATCAGATAAGGGTAGGCGATGTGGCGCAGCTGAATGGCACTGGGGGACTGGTGGAAGACATCAATCTGCGCACGGTGCGCTTGCGCAGCCTCGATGGCACGGTCCACATCTTCCCCAATGGCAGCATTACGACGCTTGCAAACCTTACCAACGAGTTCTCATTCTATCTGTGGGACCTTGGCGTGGCCTACAAGGAAGATACCGACTATGTGGTGAGCGTGGTGAAGGAACTCGCCGCTGCCATGCGTCAGGAAGAGGCCTACCGCGATGCAATCCTGGATGACCTGGAAGTGCTGGGCGTTGACCAGTTCGGCGATGATGCCGTAATCATCAAGATGCGCATCAAGACCAAGCCAATTCAGCAGTGGATGGTGGGGCGCGAACTCAACCGACGCATCAAGAAGCGCTTTGACGAACTCGGAATCGAGATTCCATTTCCCCATCGCACCCTCTATTTGGGGGCGGGTGTGGCACAGGAACTGGCTGGCATTGCCGGCCGCGGGAATCGAGAGGGCGAAGCTGGAGCAGTGATTGACCGTACCCTGCTAAAAGAAGTGGTGCGTGAGGTGCTAATGGAGATGCGCTCCCATAGCGAGCCGCCAGCCCTTCCTGAAGTTGACGAAGGTGCGTCTTCGCCCGATCCTCGTCAGCGCGCTGAGAAAGGCGAACACGAGACTTCGCCAGGTGGCGAGTAAGAACCCTGGTAATCGGCACAGATGCAGACCTGGACGGAATTGTTGGATGCGGAAAGGGTGGCTACCTTCGCAGCCGCGCTAGCGCGAATAGCCGTCATTGCCTTGCTGGCATGGGCGACGATTGGAGCCATCGGGCGCGTTGTGGAGCGAGCCCGGAATAACTGGCTGCGGGCCTCCGCCGCCTTTGCGCGCCGTGGTGTTCATTCCAGTAGGGGCGTTTCGTCCACAGAAGCGGGGGAGCTCGAGAAGCGAAGCCGCACCATCGCACGGCTTGCTCGCCAGGCGCTCTCCGCGATGGTGATTACCGTTGCCATGCTTAGCATTGCAGATCAGGCGGGTTTTGAGATCCGTGCATTGCTGGGCGCAGTCGGCATCCTAAGCCTAGCGATTGGGTTCGGTGCGCGCCATCTGGTGCAGGACCTCGTGACGGGTGTCTTCCTGCTACTGGAAGATCAGATCCGCGAGGGCGACTCCGTGCGCCTGGGCAAGGCCTCAGGGCTCGTGGAAGAGATCAACCTGCGCCACGTGCGGCTGCGCTCGGGCGATGGCACAGTGCACATTATTCCGAATGGCGCCATCAACTCGGTTTCCAATCTCAGCCAGCAGTTCTCGTTTTACGTCTGGGACCTGAAGGTTAGTTACCACGCAGACCTCGATGCGGTGGCTGCCATCCTCGTGGAACTTGGGTTTGAACTCCGCGCGGATCCCGCTCTGGCGATGGATATCCTCGATGACCTGGAAATTCTAGGCGTGGATGCCTATCATGCTCATGGACCAATACTGAAGATGCGGATCAAGACGATGCCGCGCCGCCAGTGGGTGGTGGGCCGCGCGTTCAATCGCCGCATCAAGCAGCGGTTCGACGAACTCGGGATCGCCTTCCCGCTTCCCGCCCGGCGACTCTACCCCGGCGATGCACCGCCTCCGCTCTTGTCCAGCCGCGAGGCGCTGAAGCAGCAAGTGCGTGCTCTTCTGGCCGAGGGCAGCCTGCCGGTTTAGTAGCTTCCTCTACACTGGATAAAGAGTGGGTCGCCGTTTGCGTCGTGTGGCCTGCTTTCGGTTTCTCTAATGGAGCGCGAAGACATTTATCGCCTCACCGCCAATGCCAAGGCTGCGGGTTGAGCGTCCAAACTCAATCCAAAGTTTTTGGATTCCGTGTTGCCGAAGCTCTCGGCATGGCGCAGTGAGGATGTGCTGGTAGGGTTTGAAACGTCGGATGATGCCGGCGTCTTCAAGCTGACGGAGGACTGCGCCCTCATCCAGACCACTGACTTCTTCACGCCAATCGTTGACGATCCCTACACTTACGGCGCCATCGCAGCCGCCAACGCTCTGAGCGACGTCTACGCCATGGGAGGGCGTCCCGCTACAGCGCTTTCGATTGTGGGCTTCCCCTCCAAGGGCGATGCCGAACTTCTGCTGCGCATTCTGCAGGGTGGCGCGGACAAGATGCGCGAGGCAGCGTGCAGCGTTGTCGGCGGACACAGCGTCTCGGACGACGACATCAAGTTTGGCTACGCCGTAACGGGTGTTGTCCATCCGCGGCGCTTCTGGCGAAACGTGGGCGCGCGCCCCGGCGACATACTGCTGCTGTCGAAGCCATTGGGGACAGGCGTCATCGCCACCGCACTGAAGCGGGGTGTGGCTGACTCGGCCCATGTGGATGCCTCCATCGCCGGCATGTTGACATTGAACCGGGCTGCCGCCGAAGCCCTCGAATCACTGGAAGTGCATGCCTGTACCGACATCACCGGGTTCGGCCTGCTGGGCCATGCCTTCGAGATGGCCAAGGGTGCTGGGGGCGACGACGTGTCGCTGCGCATCGAAAGCGCGCGGGTGCCCTTGCTGCCAGGCGCACTGGCCTACTCGCGAGAGCGCACCCATGCCGGGGGACTGAACAACAACCGCGCCTTCGCCGAGTGTGCCGTCACTATGGAAGGCGAGGTCGAACCCGCTCTCGAAGCGTTGCTCTACGATCCGCAGACCTCCGGAGGACTGTTTGTCGCGCTGTCGGAAGCTGATGCGGATGTGGCTCTCAGTCGCTTTGCCGGCTTTGCCCGTATTGGCGCAGTGACAGCCCGTGAGGGCACAGTGCTGCATGTCCGCTAGCGCGAGATTTTGGGGCATGCCGTGCAGCGTGTACCATAACCATTTGGCACTTTTCCACTCATCATGGCTGACAATCCTCTAATCATTGCGCTGGACGTCGAAAACGCCGCACAAGCACTCGCTCTGGTAGACGCAATCGGTGACGCGGCCGGCTTCTACAAGGTGGGTATGGAACTCTATGCCGCGGAAGGCCCCGCGATGGTCTCCGCTCTGGTGGAGCGCGGCAAGAGGGTGTTCCTTGACCTGAAGTATTACGACATTCCAGAAACGGTGGAGCGTGCCGCCCGCCGCGTGGCTGCGGGTGGCGCTTCTCTCCTCACGGTGCACGCCATCAAGCCCGTGATGGAGGCCGCCGTGCGCGGTGCTGCCGGCACCGGTTTGGGCATCCTTGCGGTTACGGTGCTTACCAGCCTCGACGATAGAGACCTTGAAGAAGCGGGCTACGCCATGGGCGTCACCTCGCTGGTGGAATGGCGGGTGCGGCAGGCCCGGGAGGTGGGGGTTGCCGGCGTGGTGTGCTCCCCGCTGGAAGTGGCCCGCGTGCGGAAGGTTGCGGGCCAGGGTCTGCTGCTGGTTACGCCCGGGGTGCGCTCCGCTGGCGCTGATACCGGTGACCAGAAACGCGTGGCGACCCCAGCAAAGGCCATCGCCGCCGGAGCGAACCATCTGGTGATTGGCCGTCAGGTGACCCGTGCCGCGGACCCACATGCTGAAGTGCTGCGCATCCTTGCCGAGATTCAGACGCCGGCCTGATTCGCTTGCTCCGGACTATCTATCCGCGCGAGAATTGCCCATAGTCAGGATTAGAACTTCTTGATTCTCGTTTGGAGGCCCGATGCGCTGCTTTAATCTGCCGTCCGTTCATGTGGCTGCCGTCAGCCTGATGCTGCTTGCGCTTTTGTTGTTTGGAAGCCCAGCCACCGCCCAGCAGGTGAATATCACCGGAAAGTGGGATTTCCAGGTCACTACGGATGCGGGCTCTGGCGAGCCCCGGTTTGACTTGAAGCAGGAAGCCGGCAAACTTACCGGCAAGTACAGTGGTCAGCTCGGCGAAGCCGACGTCAAAGGAACCGTCGAGGGCGACCAAGTGACAATTGAGTTCACGGTATCCATGGGCGGCGGCGCCACCATCGTCTATAAGGGAACCATCGGGAGCGCCAACACGATGAAGGGTAGCGTTGACTTTGCAGGCCAAGCTTCCGGCACCTGGGCCGCCACGAAGAAGGAATAGCCCACCAGCGGGGCCTATTCCCGGCTAATGCCCTTTACAACCTCAAGGAACTTGCCTGAGTTCGCTTCCACGGTTTTCACGGGTCCGGTGAACTTGAAGAAGACTGCACCTTGGGGACCCTCGGCGATGGCGCCAATCATTCGGAAATTCGGCTTCTCGGCGCTCACCTGCATCATCGGTCCAGAACTCGCCAGATAGGTTCCGGTTACATCCAGCATCGTAAGGGCAACTGCGCCCTGCACTTTCTCCACTTTGGCCTTAGCCGCCGACGAACCGCCGTCTGGCTGCTTCATTTGGCCAATCCACCGGTCGATATTGGCCTGCACGCCGCCGCCTTCATTCGGGCCAAAGTAGAAAACCGCGATCTCCCCAGATTCGGGGTCTCCGGAAACGGCGGGCACACTGTAGGTGGCGGCGCGCATGGGCCGGTCTGGCTGCACGCTCCACTCCGGCGGAGTCTGCCACTTCAGCCCGCCCGCGCTGGTAGCAGGGCCACCACCGGCTGAGGGCGAGGGCGTGGTCGTCTGCGCGGGGGCGGCCACCACTGGTACAGGATCTGCGCCGCCTTCTGGCGGAGGGGTCGAAGAGGTATTCTTCCCGCAGCCAATCAGCAGCATTCCCAATGTTGCTACTACCATCAACAATCCATGAATTCGCATCGTTTCCTTGCTTCCCGACACCAGTATTCAGATTTCCCTGCCTCCAGGGGTTAGGCCGGTTTCACCCGGATGTGCTTGAATTCCACCCACACGCCGGGCCGGTGCGCCTGCAATTCGATGCGGCCAGGCTTCAGGTTCTTCAGGTCGCTATACTCCAGCACCGTTTCGCCGTTGATGCGCACCCAGCAATCCTTACCCTTAGCGCCCATCTGGAACAGGTACCACTTCTCGTCCTCGATCTGTGGATAGCGCGCCCGCTTGTAGTGGTAGAGAGAGCCAGTGGGATAGTGCGCTTCCGGCACGTTGTGCACTTGAATTTCGTACTTCCCCGCGATGGCCGTGGTTTCTCCATTCGACCTGAAAATCACGCCGCTGTTGTGGTGATGCGGGCCGCGGATATAGAGCTGCAGTTCAAAATCGGCGAACATCTCCTTGGTGCCGAGATTGCCGCTGCCATCACACCAAAGGATAGGCCCGTAGCCCTCAAAGCGAACTGGCGCGCGCTCGCTGTTGTCGGTGATCATCCAGTGCTGCTTGATGTCCTCGGGCTTTTCATAGAGAAGAGTCCACTTATCGGTGGAAGGAAGTTCTTCAATCACGACGTTCCGAAACTTAAGCGGATAACTAAGCGCTTCCAGTCCGATATAGCCCTTGCGCAGGCGGTGTGCCAGTTCCGGATTCTGGCTCACGTCAAGGTCGTGGATCATCTCCTCGTTCACCCACACCTGCAGCCGGGGCCATTCAAAGCGGATGCGCATGGTGTTCCATTCGCGCTTGTTCTTCACGTTAATCTTGCGTGGGGCCACCAGCGGAAAGATGGCGCCCATCGAGTTCGTCATGGGTGCTTCATCAACCGACTGGAAAATATTCACCTTGTACCCGCAGAAGGAGGGCCTGCCATGCTCGGGCGCGGCAAAGTAGATGCCGCCATCGCACCAGCCACCTACAAAAAACTCGAGCCGAAGGTCGAAGTTTTCAAACTGCCGGTCTGTGGAAAGCCACGCTGGCCACGTGGAGGCGGGGCTGGCGCAGATGGCGTTCTCTGCCACGAAGAAGGCGCTTTCTGGACCGTCCACCACATGCCATCCGCTGAGATCGCGTCCATTGAACAGTGGGGTGCTGGAGGCCGCGCGTCCAACCCGAGGCAACATCGCTGCTGCACTCGCCATCAAGAAATTCCGTCGTTGCATTGATTCCTATTGTCCCGGCAGCGGCATCATGGCTGCAAGCGCGGCTTCATGATAAACGCAAAAGGCCCCGCGCACCATAACGGGGCGCGGGGCCTTCCACCCGTTCCTTCGCGGCCTAAATGTCCGTGTCCACCCAGCCGCGCTTGTCGTGGCTCTCGATAATCTTCTCAAGCAGCTTCATGCCGCGGAGTCCGTCCTCAAACGTTGGGAACTCGACTGGCGCATTCGGGTCAGCCACCTTGGCGTAAAACGCCCGGTAGACGTTCTTGTGCGTGTCGCCGTAGCCCTCGTTGTGGCCGCCCGGCAGGCTTGCGTAGGTACGCGCCTTCGGTCCCAGCAGGGAAGGGTCTTTCAGCAGCAGCTTATTGGCTTCGTTCCGATTGCCAATCCACAGTTCGTTTGGTCGCTCCTGGTTCCAGATCACGCCGCAACGGGTGCCAAAAATCTCAATCTGGAAGCGGTTCTTGCAGCCCGCCGCCGCTTGCGTTACTGTAAACGCGCCGCGCGCACGGTCGCCCATGTGAATCAAGACGGCGCCATAGTCTTCCGTGTCGATCGGCACTTCGTCATAGTCGTCTGGAGTGAAGGTTTTGCCGGCAAAGGCATCAATGGCCATCTTCGGCTTCTTGCGGGTCTTGTGGAAGGTCTGCAAATCCGCACAGAGGGCCGTAATCTTCAGGCCGGTGACGTGCTGGATCATGTCCATCCAATGCGACCCGATATCGCCCACCGCGCGCAGTGCACCATTGTCCGAACGCTCAATACGCCAGTTGTAGTCAGTGTCGTAGAGCAGCCAGTCCTGGGAGTAGGTGCCCTGTACAGAAAGGATGTCGCCCAGTTCGCCCGCTGCGATCATCTCGCGAATCTGCTGCGGAATGGGGTAGTAGCGAAGGTTGTGATTCAGGCAGTTCACGACGCCCGTGCGTTTTGCCGTTTCCACCAGATCCGTAGCCTGTGAAGCGTCCAAAGCCAGCGGTTTCTCGCACAGCACGGCCTTGCCCGCTTCCATCGCATCCTTGGAGATGGGATAGTGGAGGGCGTTTGGCGTACATACGTGCACTGCCTGGATTTCGGGATCCGCCAGAATGGTCTTGTAGTCTGTGGTGTAGTGGTCCACGCCAACCTGGCGCGCGAAACCGCTGGCCAAGTCCTCTGTGAGACCGGCAATGCAGGCAATTTCCACATTGCCCAGCCGCCGGATGCCCTCTGAGTGCACCGCGCCCATGAATCCGGTGCCAATCACTGCCGTCTTAATCTTTGCCATAAGTGAGATACCTCAAGTGCCAAAATACCTTGAAATGCCAGAGCATCAGGTGCCCGCATGCCCGGCCTCAGCGCCCTTTTCAGCGGCCTTGGCGGGCAAGGATTCCACACCACACTTTATCGCAGTTACTGCTACACTGAAACTTCCCGGAAGCCCATGATCGTTAGAATTCGTTTTGATCTGGGACGGAAAAAGTCAGCGCGCCCACGCTCTGAACGCAGCATCGCCCTTGCCGCAGCCGCCCTCCTCTCGCCCGCCGCTCTGGTGGCTTTCGTCCTTGGAGCCTGGAGCCTCAGTGCCGACCTCGGATGGGCAGGCGAATTTGGAATCCGCAATGGAGTTTTCGCCCGCTGGCAGACTTGGTTTCTAATATCGCTGGGACTGCAGGCTGCGGCGCTCATCCTCAATCGCTACGGCAACGACGAGGGCCAGGCCTCCATTCCGTAGATCTGTCCCCGTTCGGCCATGCTCGCGGCAAGCACCTGCTGGTAGAAGCGGTCACTTCGCCTTCGTACCTCTGCCTCTGGACGTTCAGGGAAGGCAAGATGCTCCATCTCATGGAACAGCACTGACAGCAGGGCCACGCGATCACGCAGATCCTTGTCCTCCCGGCGTTCGGCGGCATCCACCGACCCGGCATCCAGGGCGAGGCTTGCCAAAGGCTGCGGCTGCCATTGCCCGATGAGTCCCCAGGAAAGATCGATCTCGCCCGCCCGGCATCCCATTTCCTCAGCCAGCTGGCGTGTGAAGGCAGACTCCATTCCCGCGGGTTTTGCGTGGCCCAAACAGCCGCCAGGGTCACGCTCGCGCAGTAGCACCACCACTGTTCCCGGCAGCGCTGGAAGAATTTCCGCGTACACGTCCAACGGACTCGGCTGCAGAACCATGGCCAGTTGGCGGTACGAATGCTCTAAACGGCTGGCCGCCTTTCTGCCCGGTGCGTGACGAGGGTAGCGAAGCACAAGCAGCGGCAGGCCGGGGTAGGCGGCGATGCTGCCATCGCCCGCTGTCCCAAACGCAACCACGCGGGTCTCCTCGCCCCGCCAATTCTCCCACAACTGCTTCCATATACCGGGCACGTAAACTCTTGGAATAGGGCGTCTGCGCATCCAGGCTCCTTCCACCGGTCTGTTATTCTGAGGGTACCTTCTCCGTTTCGTTATGGCCTACCGTCGCAGTTACAGCACCGTCTCCTTTGGAGTCGGGCCCGTTCCGCCCGCGGTGAAATGGCTGCTGATCTCGAATACGGCCGTCTTCCTGCTTGCGTTCCTGGCGCGGGCCATGGGCTTTGGCGATATCTTCGCGCCATTGGGCCTTTCGCCCTCCATGGTGTGGAGCTATGGCGCTATCTGGCAGTTTGTCACCTATCTGTTCATTCACTCCCCGGTAAGCTTCTTTCACATCCTGTTCAACATGCTCACGCTCTGGATGTTCGGCTCAGACCTGGAACGTGATTGGGGCACCCGGTTCTTTGTGAAGTATTACTTCGTGTGTGGCGTGGGCGCGGGGTTCCTTGACTTTTTCGCCCGCACCATTTGGGGACCCATGGATGTCCGCACCATCGGTGCATCCGGAGCCATTTACGGGCTGTTGCTTGCGTTCGGCATGCTCTACCCGAATCGGACGATCCTGTTCATGTTTTTGTTCCCGCTGCCGGCAAAGTATTTCGTGATGATCATAGGCGCCATCGCCTTCTTCAGCTCGTTCCAAACAGGCACAGGGATCAGCCATCTGGCCCACCTGGGTGGCATGATATTCGGCTTTGGCTACTTGCAGATGCGTCGCCGCCGAACCAGCCTAGTGGCCTATCTTACGCAGGAGTACCAGGCCTATCGGTTGCGGAAGGCGAAACGCAAGTTCCAGGTGT
>JAHCHD010000329.1 GCA_026129915.1 Bryobacterales bacterium | reverse complement strand
GGCGGCGATTTGCGCTGGCGTCACACTGCACCTGATGTCCTGCGGTGGTTCCAGTTCGCAGACCGCGACAGGAACGCCATCGGGTCCTCCTAAGGCCCTGACGCCCGCCGAAGTCAGCGCGTACCTGGAAAACCCTGAAAAACTGTTCTTTCTCGACGTTCGCGAGGATGAAGAGATCAAGGAAGCCGGAAGCATTGCCGGCTACGTGCATATCCCTATCGGACAACTGGAAACCCGGCTGAACGAGATTCCGAAGGACAAACTGATCATCACCGCTTGAAACCGCGGTGGACGAGCCGCGCGTGCCGCGGCCACACTGCAGAATGCGGGTTTCCAAGTGCTGGGGAGTTGTTCGGTCACCGAATACAAGGAAAAGGGCGGCAAAGTGGTCTATCCCGGTGGGGTAGGAGAGTAGGCCTTCCCACTCGGTTTC
Source organism: Bryobacterales bacterium (assembly GCA_026129915.1). GTDB lineage: Bacteria > Acidobacteriota > Terriglobia > Bryobacterales > Bryobacteraceae > JACTMJ01. The sequence goes on along the minus strand of JAHCHD010000329.1, from coordinate 1,224 downwards.
AGCTGCATGGCCGCCTCCGGACCCCGCAGGGTTCGCTTAGTTGGCGGGCAACGTAGGACAATACGGGAAGCGTTCCCGGCATGAGCCTCGTTGCCCGCATCTCCCAGCATTTCCGCCACCGCCGTATGCGCTGGTTTTGCGCCACCATGGGCATTACGGCAAAGACCCGGATCCTGGACGTCGGTGGTTCGCCTGATACTTGGCTGCAACTGCCGGTGACCCCCCACGTCACCCTCGTGAATATCCCCATGTCCATAACCACCGAGGCGCCCGGGCTGCCCTGGGTTGCCGGAGATGGCTGCGCGCTCCCCTTCCTTGACCAGAGCTTCGATCTGGTGTTCAGCAATTCCGTGATTGAGCACGTTGGCGACCCCGCTCGCCAGCGGGCCTTCGCCCAGGAAACCGTGCGCGTAGGCAAACGATACTTTGTGCAGACCCCCAACCGGGGCTTCCCGGTAGAGCAGCACCTCTTCATGCCCCTGGTGCACTGGTTGCCCCGCGTCTGGCAGCGGGCCATCATCCATCGGTTCACCGTGTGGGAATGGCTGGCCAAGCCGCGGGAGGACCAGCGCACCTTCTACCTCCGCCACTACTTGGAAGACGTGCGCCTGCTGCGTGCGCCGGACCTTCGTTACCTGTTCCCAAATGCCCACGTGCACCGGGAACGCATACTGGGGATCGCAAAATCGCTGATTGCCATCGGGCCAGGCAACCACGCACCCCGCTCTGGAAAGGGGTAGGGAGCTTTCACCCCAACGCGCCTACTTCGCACGCTCTTTGCGTCCTCGCTTGGCCGAGAAGACAGCCTGCTCGGCGGATACTTCCGGGCTCGATTTATCGGCGGCAAAGCAAAGGGGATCCATCGGGCATGCGCCGCAGTTGGGTTTGCGCGCGTTGCACCGGGCACGCCCGTGCAAAATAAGCTGATGCGAGAAATCTATCCATCGCTCTTCCGGCAGAATGCGCATCAGGTCCCGCTCAATCTTCACCGGATCAGTCTCCCGGGTTAGCCCCAGGCGTCGTGCTATGCGCTGCACATGGGTGTCCACCACCACACCCGTCGGAATACCGTAACCGCTGCCCGCCACCACGTTCGCGGTCTTGCGAGCCGCGCCGGGAATCGTCAGCAACTCCTCCATCGTGCGGGGCACTTCACCGCCGAAGCGCTCAACGACCACCTGGGCGGCGGCTACGATGTTCTTTGCCTTATTGTTGAAGAACCCG
>JAHCHD010000328.1 GCA_026129915.1 Bryobacterales bacterium | reverse complement strand
TCGGGGATCAACTCCGATGGTGCACACGCAGGTGCAGACTTCATGACCACGCCGAAGCGGCTGGCCCAATTGGACGAAGCGTTCCGCAAGCAGAATCGCGAACGCTGGCCTCGCTCGTTCCAGGTGGTCGTGCGCACCCGTTCCACCAGCACATTCACGATGGAATGCGAATACGTTGACCACTATATCCTGGAAGAATAAGGTGCGTCATGCTGGTTGTCGCAACCCGACACGCAGGCAGTTGGAAGGCCCGTGGACCTTCCGGTTAGCGCAGCACGCGCTGGCGTTCAAGGAACTCGAAGATCTGCGGGTAGACATCCTCGTTCCAGGTCTTGTCGTCGAATCCGTGCTTACCGCCGGGCACGCTGATCAGTTCCGCGGTCACACCCTTTTCCCTCAGAAGCCGCGTTAGCCGGACGCTCTGTTCGTAAGGCACCGTTGGATCTTCGGTCCCATGAACTGACTTCACCGGCGGCAGACCCTTTCGCACATAGATGATGGGCGACATCGCGCGCGCCATTTCACGCTGAGCCGGGCCATCGGGAATCCAGTCGAGTATGACGTCCTGCTTGTTTGGCCCGGTGAGCAGTTCTCCCATGTCCGCCACGCCAAAGACGTTGATGATTGCTGCTACGCTTCGTACCGGACCCAGTTTGGCCTGCTTGGTGACCATTCCCGCCATCAACGCAAGATGCCCCCCCGCTGAGGCTCCCACCGTGATTATCCGGCTGTTATCCACGTTCAGCCGCTTGGCGTTACTGTGGAACCAGTCAAGCGCTGCCAGGGTATCGTTCACCGCCGCGGGCGCCTTCGCGGTTTGGGTAAGGCGGTAGTCAATGGAGGCCACTACGAAGCCCTTGCGCAAGTAGGGAATGGCATGTATGCGCAGCACAGCCTTACGTGAGCCCTGGCGGTAGCCTCCGCCGTGGATCAGCAACACGCCAGGCCGCTTGCCGTTTGCCGCCGACTTGGGCGTGTAAACGTCGAGCTTCTGTTCAGCTTCGGTTCCGTACGCGATGTCGGATTCCGCGGTTACCCAGTCCGGCAACTCAAATGGGTCACTACCCACCTGTGACCACAGCGGACACACTGCGAGTGCCAGAACCCCGCACAACCAGAGAGGCAGCCAGCGAATCCCAAGCACCCCAAGCATGGAGAGATTAAACCGTATCTTGGCAAAGAAGGCAAGCCCCATACTCGCGGTGGTATCTGTGAATCGCCCCCAGCCTACCTTGGCCTCCCGCCATTGAGCTTGATTAGCTGCTCGGCGTTGCGCACGGCTTCCTTGGTGAGTTGCTCGCCGGAGAGCATTCGCGCCACCTCCGTGGTGCGCGCCGCACTGTCAAGGTGGGTGATGCGCGAGAGGGTGCGCCCGTCCTGTTCGAACTTTTCGACGGCATAATGATGGTCAGCGAAACTGGCAATCTGTGGCAGGTGGGTGACGCAGAGCACCTGGCTGGTTCGCGCCAGATCCTTCAGTTTGCGTCCCACGCTCTCCGCGGCGCGTCCGCTGATGCCCGCGTCCACCTCATCGAATACCAGGGTGCGCGGGGATTCGGCCGCGGCTGCTCCTAGCGTTCGTTCTCCGCTCAGGGTGGCCAGGGAGGTCTTCAACGCAAGCGCAATGCGGGACACCTCGCCGCCCGAAGCTACCTTATCGAGTGGCTTTGGCTCCTCGCCCAGGTTGGCGGAAACGAGGAAGCACAGGGCGTCGCGACCTTTCACGGAATCGGGCCCGATGGCTACC
>JAHCHD010000327.1 GCA_026129915.1 Bryobacterales bacterium | reverse complement strand
TTGTCGATCCGGGCCAGACTCGACCCTGGCTGGTCGATCATCAGCGAACGCCCCTTCTTTACGCGGGTTTCCACTCCCGCGCGCAGCACGTCCGCCTGCCCTTCCTGCACCTCAAGTTTGGTTGGCGAGAATGACAGCCGATAGACGCCGGCGTTGCTAAACCGCACCTGATCGTCATTCACCAGTATGGTAATCGAGGTTTCTTTGGGGAATTCCGTGCTCGAAATCACCGCATTGCCCCCCAGCAGGCGCACTTGTGCGGCGTCCAGTTTGTCGGAAACGAGTTCCAAGCGGCTTGACTCTCCCAGCCAGAGCATCACGCCCGGCGAGAGCAGCACTTCGGCTCGGCCATTGGCCGGGGTCTCCAGAATGCCTCCGTTGGGGATCTGATGAAAACGGGTGGCGCTGTACTTCAGCTCCTCCCCATTCATTAGTACCGTACCCTCGAAGTAGTTCACCAAGCCAGCCTTCGCGGAGATCGCGTCCTGCGCCCCCAGCGGTAGCGCAATCATCATGATCGCCATTACCACCAGACCAAGGGAAAATCGCCTCATCGTCGCCTCCTTCCATAGACTCTATCGGACAGTTTGTCTATACGCTGCTACAACTATACGACGCTTTACCCAGGAATGCGTTCCATAATTGGCGGGCAAGCCTTCTGACAAAGCTCGCCTCGCGACAACTCGAGTGAAACGCCCGAAGCCATCGGCGGTGTCTAAAATGAGAGGGTTGTGCCGCCATGCTGACACACTGTTCCTGCAACAATGTCCATTCTTCCGGCGCCAGCTTCCGTTACACTGGCTCCATGCTCCCGAACCTGGTGCCTCTTCGTGGTTTTTGGTCAGCGGTAGTGCTTCTGGCCCTTTCCAGTTTTCATTCAACGCAATTGCCGGCCGCGGACAAGTTTGTAGGACCCTATCCGGGCACGTCCAAGGCGGCCACTGTCCAGATTGATGCGGAGTTGTATTTGGACAAGGCGCAAGTGGAATCCCTGATTGGGAACAGCATGGACGGCTATCTAGTGGTGGTGAAAGTGAAGGTTTCACCTTTGCGGGCCAAAGAGCCCGTTCGTTTGTTCCGCGATGACTTTGTGCTTGTAAGCGCCAAAGACGGCCAGCGGTCGCAGCCCTTCGCGCCGGAGCAACTGGCCGGAACTTCCACCATGGTGGTGAGCCAGGTATTGATCTCCGCGGGACCCGTTGAGGGGCAACAGAGAGGTCCGGTGTGGGGGCCCCCCGCGGGTGGCGGACCGGTGCCCATGGGCGGACCTCGCCGCATTGATACGCCCGGCAGTTCCGGTGGATCGATCGGCACGCCGACGGCTGGCGCTACAGGCGTGAAACAGGAGATCCGCGACGACAAGGCCACAGATTCCCAAACTGAGTGGCTGGATCTTCTGAAGGCAAAGGTGCTTGCAGAGGGTGAGATTGGTGAGACTGTGGAAGGTCTGTTGTACTTTCCGCTGAACGGCAAGCACAAGCCGAAACAGATGACCCTGCTCTTCAACGGCACATGGCCCAAGCTGGAACTGAGTTTCGAGGAAAAGAAGCGCTAACAGGTTTCGTCCATATCCAGGCGCATGCGGATCGCGTCCTGCCCGTCTGTGTAATACGCTGCCACGCGGCGCAGGCGCCGGAAACCCATGCTGCGATAGAGGTTGATGGCCACTTGGTTATCAGCGCGCACCATCAGGAACACTTTGCCAACACCGGCCCGGGCAATCCTAGCAATCACCCGCTGCAGCAGCTTGCGGCCCAGGCCCTGGCCCCGACACT
>JAHCHD010000326.1 GCA_026129915.1 Bryobacterales bacterium | reverse complement strand
TGCATGCCGATCTGCACAATGCGGTCTGTCGCGCGCACCATCTTCACCATCTCGTGACTTTGCTCAATGGTCATCGAAAGTGGTTTTTCGAGATAGATGTCTTTCTTTGCGGCCAGCGCTGCGGCCAGGGTGGGCTGATGGTGGTGGTCTGGTGTGCCGGAGACCACGAAGTCAATGTTTCCCAACTGGGCCAGCATCTCGTGATAATCCACAAAGGTCTTGGTGCCCTGCGGACTCTCCTTCACGGCAATCTGCAGGTGCGGCTCATAGACATCGCACAGGCCCAGCGGCACGGCGCCGAGTTTCTGGAATGCCCGGCTAAGGTTGCGTCCGCGCCCGCCCGCGCCAATCAACACGTAGGTGGGGCGGTCATTCGCTCCCCTCGCCGATTGCGGCAGAATCAGCGGAGCCGCCGCCGCCGTCTTCACTGCTGTACCAATCAGGTCACGCCGATTCCATTGCATACCTTGCTCTCCGAATAGGGATCTGCGCCCTATTCTATAACGTCCGGCGTCCTCTCAATAGACAGGGCCGTCTATACATGGCGCGGCGGCAAGGCGGGCAAATGACCGAATGAACCATCGGGGGAAAATTGCAGAGCGAGCCCGGCAACCCGGCCGCCCGGCGACTCCAACTCCACCAGTCCCGCCACGCCGCGAACCAGCGGGAATCGTTCATCAAGGTGAAAGCTCGTGTGTTGCCCCGGCTTCAGATCGAGATCCACGCTGCCGAGGCATCGCCATACGGTATCCCAGACGGTAGCGCTCACCGCGTTACCCTGGCCGCCCGGCACGGAAACCACTGCCACAGCAGTTCGCTCGTTGTGACGGTTATCAAAGGGCAGCAGGACGGAGGATGGACCGGCCTTCTCCAGTGGCACGATCGCGCTGTACAAGTCGTCGCTGCGGAGTTCGGCATAGCCACGAACGGCTCCGCTACACTCCACCTCGACCCAGCCGACACGGTCGCCCTCAATGCTCTGCAAGGTGCGTAGCCGCAGGCAAGAGTAGGGGGCTAGGGTTTCCTCGAACTCGTGGAAATGCAGGCTCTCAGGTTCGTCCTCACCCCTAGTCACGGCGACGGGCACCGTCCAGTGACCGCCGGTACCGCTTCGGAAGTGAAGTGCAATTCGTGCCGCGTAAGGGCCCGCGTTGGTGAGGTACAACTCTGTACTCCACCGGCCGCCCGCAGCCACCTGCGGCAGCACCAGCCAATTGGCCTCGGCGCTGCGCAAAACCTGGATTAGCGCTGGAGCCTGCACCACGCTACCCCGTTTGTCCTTCACCCTCAAACTGAAGCCGAACACCCCATCCCGGACTGGAGTTCCGGTCACGACTGCTTGCTGCTCGTCAAATACAAGACCTTTGGGTAGTTTTCCCGCATCGAGTTCCCATTCGAACGGAGGGAGGCCGTCAACAGCAGTAAGCGGTTGTCGGTATTCGTGGTTGCGTACACCGGGAGCCAGCAAGATCCGCGCCGGCAGCGTCAGCGGCGGTACCAAATCGTCCTCGCGAATTATCAGCGTGTAGGTCTGTTGCACTTGCCGCGGAGACTCGGCGGAGTCCCGCGCCTGGATGACTGCGGAGAACCGTCCCCCACTCGTGATTCGTCCCGAAAATAAGCCCGACTCCGAGAGAGTTAACCCTGGAGCGAGGGTCTCTGCCTGGAAGTGGTACGGGGGTAGTCCGCCCGTTGCCTTCAGTTGCTGCGAGAACTTCACCCCCCAGCCGCCGGTGGGCTGCAGGCTGCTTGTTTCTATGCGAAGGGCGTCGTCGAAGCCGCTCGCGCCCGACTCCCGGCGGATGCAGTGCTGCGGGCTAAGGCCCCGGGCAAATTGCCGTTCGGTCACCTTCTCCACCGTCATCACGGCGAACATCTGTGTGGGGCTGAGCGTACCCCCATGAATGCCTGCTTCATCGGCG
>JAHCHD010000325.1 GCA_026129915.1 Bryobacterales bacterium | reverse complement strand
TTTCCTGGCAGATAAGGTCTTTTCGATGATGAATATCCTGGTTGCAGAACCTTGGGTTGGATACCTTCTAGGGAAAGATTGCGGTGCGGATGGGCGCTGCTTGGAGGCAGTGGCCTACGACCCCCGAATGCAGGCAGCCGGGGATTAACCGCAAGCTGCTTGAGCGCGACCAGGTAGAACTTACATGGGCCGGTTTGAGGAAGCGGCATGGATGCTGATTCCACAGGGTTCGGCAGGAAGCCTGCCTGGGGTTCAGCCATTCGGAAATGGGGGCTCCTCTAGCTTGCGGTGACGAGTGTACCTTGCACCGAGAAGTGCCACATCACTATGGGGACAGACCCATGGGGACGGAATGAATCGTTTCAGCGATTCTGGCTACACAGAAGCGCTAAACTGCGTGGATCAAAATGCGCAGGATCGACGCTGCGGAAGTAGTCGCGAATGTGCGCGTCGCCGATATTGACGGTTTCCTGGTCCCACTCACAGCGAGAGCAATAGAGATCTTCCGCTTCGTCGGCCTGCGGACGACGAAAACTTTGCCGCGCCAGCGTGTACCGGGAAGTATTGAACGACGAGAAGCGCGTCGAGGCAGGAACGGCTGGCGAAAAAGATGGGGTCATCAACCCAGCGGTGGCCTCTAGGCGAATCGAAACCAGCGGAGCAGGTCCTTCCTCGCTGCCCGCTGCGGCTGCAAGGCCGGGAAACTGCCCAAAGTTCAGATTTGCGCCTACGGAGGGCGCGCCGCAGCAGGGCAAGATCCGTCCAGTGCTGTCCATTACGGTGTTCTTGTAGAGCCAGTGACACGCATGTCCAAAGCTTGGCGATTCGCAGGGTTCCTCGGGCTCTGGAAACGGGGTTTCGAATGCTTGGTCAAAGGCTTCCTGTTGCAGTTCCGTTGGGAAGGGATTCCAGTTGCCAGGCCGCTGCAGGCGGGCTATCCAACGCAGGTGATGCACGGACCCGTTGCATTTTGCTGGCACGATACTGGGATCGTCCCAGGAGACGTCAAAGGGTTCGACCACGCGAAACTGGTCGATGCCCGTCATGCGCGCAAGCTCCATCGCGGCGGGTATTTCGTGCTGGTTGTGCTCGAAAGCAAGGAAGTTCCAGGAAAGAACCGGATAGTGGGCGTGCAGCTTGCGTTTCGCTTCCACCAGCGCGCGCATGTTGTGAAGAACAGTTTCCAGATTGCCATTCCGCCGGAACCGGGAGTAGACATCCTGAGATGCGCCGTCTACAGAAATCACCATGAAGTCCAGCCCAGACTGGACGTAAGCTTCGGCGTCGAACTTTTTCACCGATAAGCTGGTGGAGAGCATGGCCGAAGCGAGGTAGCGCTTCGACTCGCGGATCATACCGGGTGTGTTCCGGTTGAGGAGCGGTTCCCCATAGTTACAGAAATAGACGCCGATGGCAGTTGGCCCAAAGGCAACGAGGAGTCGACTAAATAGATCCTGCGGAAGCGTGGAGTTCTTCCACTCAAAGCGATTCGATCGTTCGGACGGTTCGGAGTGGACGCAGCCAGGACACGCAAGCTGGCAGGTATTGGAAGGATCGACCACAAGTCCATACGGCGAGGACGCGACTGTCCGGTTGCGCGCCCGGAGGTGGTAATGGGCCAACAAGATGTTGGCAATTTTCACGCTCAAGGCGCGAGCAATGGGTTGGCTGTGAATTTGCCGGAACAAAGCAAACAGGAGTGGCTTGGCGCGGTTGGCGTCGGCCACGGCATCGCTGACGTGCCTAGCGCGAAGCAGACGATCCTGAATCGTCCGCAGCAGAGGGTAAGCGGACGCCGATTGTGGCGACAACGAAGCGACGAAGTTTCTAGCCAGTCTTGACAGAGCCATCTACGGAACCAATCAAGCAGCCGGATTCTTGATATGTGCAAACACCTTGCGGGCCTCCTAGTGAGAGCCCATGTCAT
>JAHCHD010000324.1 GCA_026129915.1 Bryobacterales bacterium | reverse complement strand
AGCCTTGGGGTCCCTTGTGTAGATCCGAGCATCGCCCTGCGCATCGCCCCGCTTTCGAATCACCACCGCGCGATGTTCAGCGGAGTATTCGACACGAAAGCCCTCGGTGGGGGCAAAGGTTCGCACGGCTTCGCTATAGTCGCTGCGGCCGATCAGCACCACATTCCTCTCCTTGAGCGCGGCTGGGCCGTGACCGACCTCCGTTCACTTTCAACCAATATGGAGCCACTCTGGGCGGCCCCATCAAGCGCGACAAGACCTTCTTCTTCTTTAACTGGGAAGCGGTCCGCCAGCGCGAGCGGTCGCAGACCTTACGTAGCGTGCCTACCGCCTTGCAGCGGCAAGGTGATTTCTCCCAAACCCGCGACAATCAGGGCCGCAACGTTACGATCTATGATGCGTTTACGACGGTGCCCAACCCAAACCAGCCGGGCACATTCATGCGCAGCCCCTTCCCTAACAACAGGTTGCCCAACAACCGTATTCATCCAGTTTCCGCGGCGGTCAAAGCCTTCTACCCGCGGGCGAACCAGCCGGGCGTCGCCTTTACTGAGGCGCAGAACTTCTTCGCACAGGCATCGGCGCCCGTAGACAAGGACGTGCTTGGCCTGCGGCTGGATCACAACTTCAGTGACAGCCGGCGGGTCTTCGGACGCTATACCTGGGATGACACCTTCCGAGGAGCACCCAACTTCTACGGCAACATCGCTGAGATCACTGCGAGCGACTTGAATTTCATTCGCCATTCGGCGGTGGTGGGCTGGACAGAGACACTAAGCCACACCCCGGCTAACGCTCAACATCGGGCTACGGTATGAGATCGAGGGCGCACTCACAGACCGCTATGACGCCATCAGCAACTTCGACCCCACAGCCCAGTTCCAGGCCGGCACGCTAAATTTGACCGGAGGAATGGTGTACCCCGGAGTGGGGGGACTCGACCGGGGAAACCGTGAAGTGAGCCGACGCGACTTCTCACCCCGCCTCGGGCTCTCTTATCAACTGTTCAAGAAGACCGTGGTGCGCGCCGCGTACGGCATCTCGTTCCTGCCCACCACGGGAATCTTCGTGCGTGTTGGCCAGACCGGCTTTGCTCTTCAAACTCCCATGGTCACCTCTATCGACGGTGGCTTCACGCCGTTCGATACGCTCACCAATCCCTTCCCGAATGGCGTCCTGCAGCCTACGGGCAGTTCACAGGGCGCGCTCACCGGACTCGGCACAAGTGTCTCAGGAAACCTTCGGTCTCTCCAGCGCGGCTATAGCCAGCAATGGAACTTCAACGTCCAACAGGAACTGCCACGCAACTTTGTGGTGGAACTTGGTTACATGGGCAACCGAGGCGTTTCGCTGCCGGCGAACCGCACCTTCCGTTATCTGCCGGAGTCCCAGCTTGCCCTCGGCACCCAACTGCAACAATTGGTCCCCAACTACCTGGCCGGGACTATTACCAGTGGCCCGCTCTCGCAGCCGAACGTCACTCGCGCCACCTTGCTGAACTACTATCCGCACTTCCTGGGAGTGACGGGCCTCGATTCCTGGGCTGACTCCATTTACCATGCAGCCACAGTTCGGGCGGAGAAACGCTTCTCCGACGGGCTATCACTGATTGCTTCCTACACGTTCTCGAAGCTGATTGACAATAACTTGGGCAACGGACTGAATGGATTCCAGGATGGCGGCAACAACGGAGTCCAGAACTGGGACAACTTACGCGCTGAACGTGCGGTATCCACCAGTGACCTGCCACAGCGTCTGGTGCTGGCGGCGACGTATGAACTGCCATTCGCCCGCAGCGGACCTGCGGCCTACAAGGCGATCCCGGGGTGGCTGGCAGATCAACAGCATCCTTACCCTACAGAGCGGAAATGTGATTGCGGTTTCCGCGCCCGCGCCCGCATTCGGTGGCTTCCGGCCCAACGTCGTGGGCGATCCAACCTTGGAGAACCCCAACATCGACCGTTGGCTCGACCGTGCAGCCTTCACAACCATCGCCCCCTTCACCTTTGGCAACG
>JAHCHD010000323.1 GCA_026129915.1 Bryobacterales bacterium | reverse complement strand
GCAGGATCTTCGAGCCAACGTCACGCGTGGCCCAGATGTCGATGCGCTCCGTGGCATCAGAGAAGTTGGTGACCGTCAGTAACGGTGTGCGGTCGCCCTCGACGTTCCAATAGAGTTCATTGTAGGCGTGTCCGAGTCCGGCTTCGAGCTTGGAATAGAGGCCGTAAGTGAGCGACGAGGATTCGCCGAAGTAGCGGCCGAGCAGCGTGCCGGGTGCGCCGGTGAAATCGATTTCCGCGCTGCAGATGGCCTCGGCGGCGTGGCCGAACTGGTGAGCGAGGATCTGGTTGAGCGAGAGCGAACGGACGGTTTCCGGTTCGAGTGCGAAGGCGGGCAGCGTCTGCGTGGACAGCTTGCCGTCGAGGTCGCAATGAAGGGTGGGGGTGATCGATTGGGCTTCCTGGCCGACGTTGGCGAGGACGAGGTGACCGTCGAAGGTGGGTCCGTCAGGGAGCAGGTCGCGCGGGTAGCCGTAGGCGACCATCTGCGCGCCGTAGAGGCGGTTGGACGCTGGCCGGACGTCGTGAAAGAGCACGGTGTTGGAGAAGCCGGTCGTCTCGTCTTCCAGCCAGGCGTTGGCCACCAGTTCGGTGACCGATACGCTGTAGGTGGCGCGGAACAGGGCGGTGCGGTCTGCGCTGCTGCGGGCGGTGGCCAGGCGGGTGGCGGGCACGCGCAGCTTGCGCATCTCGCGCGGGGCGAGGGTAAAGCTTGCGATGGGTTGCCAGCCTTGGCCGGCAAGGATGTCGAGGCTGACTTGCTCGTCTTCGTCCAGGGGGTTGAAGAAAGCGGTTTCGAGATAGGTATTCGGGGTGGGCGCGCGGAAGGCCAAATAGGCGCTGTGCCAGACGCTGGCGCTGACAGATTGGCCAACGATGGTGTACGCGTGATTGCGCTGCTCGTCGAGGATGGAGATTTCTGCCTGCACGACGGGGATGGGGTAGCTGTAGATGACGCGGGCGCCGCCGGTGCGGTCGGCGTCGGGGGTATCCGCGGGCAGCAGGGTGGCGAGATCGAAGTCAAGGTTGCCGGCAGGCGGCAGGCTGTGCGACACGGAGGCTAGAGGCTGCCCCCCCCCGCGCGAGAACCAGCGGCGGCGAAGAGTTCCACCGTGACATCGATGGGCGTGTGCAGCATGACGTTCCGTACGTGGAGCGTGGCGTGGTGATGGTCACGCTCTGACCAATAGGGTAGCCAGACTGATTGGGGTTTGGCATCTTCGGCGGCAAAGTTGTGGGGCTGGCCGAGGTCGCGGAAAGGTTCCTGGGCCAAGACGGCGAAGGCGCTGAAGCCCCATAGGGCAGCGATGAGTATGGGCAGTTTTTGGTAACGGTAGCGTTCTACGCGCATGGTCCATTGTGCTTGGACAGTAGACGACCGGCCAAGGGAATTCTGAAAGAACGATAGGAATCGGGTGAAAGTGTACAAACGATACCCAAGTAATGGGGAGGGGGGGTATCCCCCAGACGGGGATGGGCGCCGGAAAGTTTATCGATTGAGATAGGGAATTGCTGCGGGTGATTGGATGGACGAGGCGGGAAACTGGCGTGCGATGATGCACCGCCATCGAATCTGTACGATTAGACAAAGGAAAGTGCGGGCGGATCGTACTACAGGAAAGCCCCGCTACGACGCAGCGGACGGGAAGTGCCTCGAACTGCGTGTGCGCTGCGGACGAGAAAGGATCATCCGAAATGGAACTTCGCTTTTGGGTGCCGCGTCTTGCGGCGGTATTCGCAATCGCATTCTTGATCATCGCAGCATCGCAACTGTTGAAGGGCCACTCGGTCGAGGACGCGATTACGCATGGCTTACTCTGGGCCGCCATCACCAGTACCATCTTCAACGCAGGGAGATTCTGGAATCTCAGCCGCTGCCAGCGGTGTGCCGTCCCCAAAGCCGGACAAGAGATGCAGGCCAAGCGCTAGTCCGGCTCCGGGAGTTCGGTAGCAGCTTCCAGGTTACTCATCCCCCGATTCCATCCCCATCTCGCCGCCCTTCCGCCATAACAGCCGCCATAACGAAGGAGGTGCCCGATTGCCCCTGCCGCGCCCAAGTCCCCCTCCCGCACCGTCGTCCGCACTCAGTCACACCGGTTCCCGGAAAATCGCTTCAATCCTGTCAGCCACTTACGTGTACGAATTT
>JAHCHD010000322.1 GCA_026129915.1 Bryobacterales bacterium | reverse complement strand
GCCCGGCTTAGGTCCTAGAGGCTCAGTCTTGCCTGTGGTCTCAACGGTTTCCGCCGGAGCGCTCTCCTTCGCGGTAGGGGTTCCAGCAACCCTGGGGGAGTGCTGAACCACTTGCGGACGCTCTGGAACTGAGGCAGTGCCGGGAGCCGGTCGGCGAGTTGGTGGTGGCAGCGTAGGCGTTGGGCCTATCCGGGTGGCGCCCAATCCCGCCTCTGGCCGCAAAGTGGTAGGGCGCGGCGGCAATAGGGGGCTCGCCGCGGATGGGCTTGGCCGTGCTGGCTGTGCTGTTTGGGCCACACCCGCTTCTGGAGAGAGTGGTGCCGCTGGCCTGGTGGCGGAAACCTCAGGCACGGTCGTCGGCTGTCCGGGAACGGCGGGTGCCACCTCCACAGGTGCTTGATCTGGCGCAACCAATGTCGTGGGGCTGCTTGCCTCCTGGACACTGGCTGGTTCCGGACTAGGGGTGCCAGTGGCCACTGGCACGTCGCGCGCCTCTGCTTCGGCCGCATCACCGTCGTGCCGGAAAACGGAGGACTTCGCCTCCACTGCCGGGCGGGACTTGATGGGTGGTGGCAGCAGCGAAGAAAGCGACGGCTGCTTGCGCGCGCTCTCAACCTCGGCATCAGTGCCACCGAGGGGCGGCGTGATGGGAGTCGCTCTCCGGACGAGAGGCGGTGGCAGCGGTGGCGCAACCGGCCTGCTCTTCTTGGAATCCGTGATTGGCGGGGGAAGGGTCGGCACAGAAATAGAGGCGCTCCTCGATGGACTGGCAGGTTTGCCCGGGGTTGTGGATTCAGTAGTGCCCGACACTACTCTTGGCGTTGCTGGCGGTGCTCCCGCGGCTGGGGCTCCCGCATCCCTAGGCTCTGCCGGGCGCGCGGGAGTTGCAGGATGTGGCGCCGCCGGTGCGGCGGTTGCCCTTACTTCATGGGCATAATTCGATGTCTGCTCCGCCTGCTGCGACGAAACTGCGGCACTCCTCACTTCGCTCACCGCAGAACGTTGGGGAGATTCCGGGATGGCGGGCGAGGCGCTCTCGTGGGCTACGGGCGCGGTTGGCAGAGCTTCCTTAACAGAGCCGGCGGCTGCGGATTCGCGACGGTCCACGGACTCTTCTGCGTCTGGCGTTTCTGGCGATTTCGGGGACGCATCTAGCTCTTTGGTGACCTTGTTACGCAAAAGCTCGGCAAGGTCGTCATCAATGGCACTAGAGTGCGTCTTCTTCTCCGCTACGCCCACTTCCGGAAGCAATTCCAGGAGCATCCCCGGCTTTACTTCCAGCTCGCGAGCGAGCTCATTTATCCTAATTTTCGCCATAATTTGAGCGTTTACAACGGGCTACCGCAGAGATTTCCCAGCTGGTAGCTTGCCGGCAAAGCACTTTCCGCCGCCAGAGCCCCTTTCGTGGATAGATTTTTCGCAGCGATGTCCGACCCTAGTATCGTATCAAATTCCACACCCTATTCTGCACGATTTTCAGCAACTTGGGCGTCTTGCTGTGATTCAGAAACATTCTCGTACGACGCTGTTCCAGCTTCCTGCGACGATTCCTCGCTGGCCGGTGGAGGCTCAAGGGCCGGCTCACCGGCAACTTCTTCCGCCGCGGCCGAGTCCGCTGACTCCACGGGAAGGGCTTCCATTTCACCAGCAGCAGGGGGCGTGTCCGCGACGGGTAAAGCCTCCTCGGCGGGCAGCTCAACCGTTTCTACTGGCGCATCGCCCTCCGCAGCCGCAGGTGCCTGCTCCTCAAGCATCGCTTCTTCAAACTGCCCATAGTAGCTAAGCACCGCGGACTGGATCATCGGCACATACTCAGGAATCATGCCGGGGATAACCGACAAATCCTCGGGTGTCATCGACCCAAGCGCCTCCACCGTGCCCACGCCCCCGTCCACCAGCAGATTCAGGATCACTTCCGGCATTCCATGCGAAAGCAGAATGGAAACCGGATCCCCTGGCACCACCAGGTTGGACATCTCCATTTCCACTTCCTGCCGCTTTTCTTCCTGGCTCTTGATGTCGACGCGCCAGGCAAGCAACTTCGCGGCAAGGCGGACGTTCTGGCCCTTCTTCCCGATCGCCAGAGAAAGCTGGCTATCGTCAACAATCACTTCCATGTGCCGGGCTTCAGAGTCGACAATCGCCA
>JAHCHD010000321.1 GCA_026129915.1 Bryobacterales bacterium | reverse complement strand
CGCAGGTGCTACGCAGTTGGTTGACAGAGGATCGGCAGTAGCAGGAATCGGGCATGGCGGTGAAGACGGGGATACCAGTCGAATATCGGGGAGCGGTGAGAGGCACAGCCGGCTGCCGAGGTGCGGCTGGCCGGAGAAGGTCACGGTTGCGAGTTTGTTGGGCAGAACCCACGAGGGGAACCGGGCGCTCGGTTGCCTCAGAACAGGCTTCTGCGTCAGGACGTGTGAATGGGTCAAGGCGGGTGAGTGCGCAAGGGTGGGTGAGTGCGCAAGGGCAAGTGGGTACGGGAGTGCAGTTTAGCGGGCGGGGGCAGTTGATTGTTAACGGGGCGGTGAGTGATGAGTGAGCAGCAGGGGCATGGTCAGAGTACCGCCGTGGCGACCCTTCCCGCGCCAGATGCGGCGCCGAAGAAACGGTCAACGGACCGTTTCACCGGCTCGCGGAAAGCAGCAATGCTGCTGGTGCTGCTGGGCGAAGAGGCCAGCGCGCGCCTGATGCGGCACTTGGGCGAGGAGGAAGTGCAGGCGATTTCCAGAGAGATTGCACGCAGCACCAATATCAGCGCGGAGAACGCCGAGGACATCCTCGAAGAGTTCTACCAGATGGTAATTGCGCGCAACTACGTTATCAAGGGCGGGATCGAATACGCAAAGCGGATGCTGATGAACGCTTTCGGGCCAGAGCAGGCGACACGCATGCTGGATCGCCTGTTACAGGCCATCGGGCAGGATAGCGCCAACTTCGATGCGTTGCAGAAGGCAGATCCGCAGCAGTTGGCCAAGTTCATCCAGAACGAGCACCCGCAGACGATTGCACTAATCCTGTCCCACTTGCATTCACAGCAAGCGGCGGCAATGCTGATGGCCCTGCCTGTGGATCAGCACGCCGACGTCGCCACACGGATGGCCAACCTTGACCAGATTTCGCCGGAGATTGTGACACGTATTGCCACTATCATCGGGCAGAAAATGCAGGAACTGGGCGAGTACAGCAGGGAGTCTTACGGCGGCGTTCAGGCGGTGGCGGAACTTTTCAACCATCTGGACGCGAACACAACGAAGAGTATTCTGGACACGGTTGAAAGCCGGGACGAGGTCTTAGGCAAGAGTATCCGCCACCTGATGTTTGTGTTCGAAGACATACTGAAGCTGGATTCGCAGGCAGTGCAGGAGATCCTGTCGAGGGTGGATCGCAAGTTGCTGACGGTGGCGCTGAAGGGAACCAGCGAGCCGTTGCGGCAACATTTCATCAAGGTGATGTCACAGCGCGCAGCGGAGATGTTGCGGGAAGATATGGACGCGCTAGGACCCGTGAAGATCCGCGACGTGGACGAAGCCCAGCAGCAGATCATTGCTGTGGTCCGCCAGTTGGAGGCTGAGAATGTGATCCAGTTGGCCGGCGGAGGGGGCGAGGAGTATGTCAGTTAGACTTCTCCGCGGAGACCCCGGCGGCATCATGGATTTTCGCTGGCAAGTGACTGGGGGGACAGATGGAAGAACCGTGGATGGCAATGCGGTGGGTGGAAGAACCGTGGATGTCCGCACGGGAAAGGGAATATGGGCAGACACATTCGGGACCCGGCCGGAGCAAGGAGCAACAGAATCCACGCGCATGTCCTTTGAACAGCAGCTGGACGCGGCGCGCAGGGAAGTGGCGGGGATCCGGGAGCAGAGGGAGTCGGAAGTTCGGGAGGCATTCCAGCAGGGCGTCGAGGAGGGCCGACGGCTGGCGAACGACGCAGCCAGGGTGGAACTGGACGCGGTGCAGGGCAGGCTGGCGCAATCGTTAAGCGAGTTGGCGCGGGCGCGCCAGGACGTGCTGGCCCAGACCGATACCGACCTCGTTCATCTGTCGGTTGCAATTGCAGAGAAGGTACTCAACCGGCAATTGCAGATGGATGCCGATGCCATGCGTGGAATCGCAAGGGCGGCTCTCGAACGAATCGCAGGAAGGCCGGTGCATGCGGTACGGGCGCATCCGGAAGACCTTGACGCGCTTAGGCAGGAACTCTCGGGCGCGGAGACGAAGGGGCTGCGACTGGTGGCCGATGCCAGCCTGGGACGGGGAAGCCTGTTGTTTGAAACCGAGCACGGCACGCTCGACTGCTCGATTGCCACGCAATTGGAGGAGATCGAACGCGGATTGGTAGATCGTTT
>JAHCHD010000320.1 GCA_026129915.1 Bryobacterales bacterium | reverse complement strand
ACGGCTGGGGGTTTCGAAGGATCTGGTATCTAGCTTTGAGATCGAATCAAGGAAAGAAACTCGTTACGCGTTTCCCGGTTGTTGCGGAAGCAACCAAGCATCGTGCTGGTGATGGTGTCGCTGCATTGCTTTTCCACACCACGCATCATCATGCAGAAGTGCTGCGCCGTGGCCACCACACCCACGCCCTTAGGGTTGATGGTGTCCATGATCGTTTGCGCCACTTCCTGAGTCAATCGCTCCTGCACCTGCAGGCGCTTGGCAAAGATGTCCACGATGCGCGGTATCTTGCTGAGTCCAATCACTTTCCCATTTGGAATGTACGCAACGTGCATCTTCCCGAAGAACGGCAGCATGTGATGTTCGCAAAGGCTGTAGAACTCGATGTCCTTCACAATCACCATTTCGTCGTAGTCCACATCAAACAGCGCGCTGTTCAGCACGTCGCTCACGCGCGTTCGATAGCCGCTGGTTAGGTCGCGCAACGCTTTGTCCACGCGGATAGGGGTTCGCAGCAACCCGTCGCGTTGCGGGTTTTCACCCAGATGACGCAGGATCTCTTCCACGTGAGGGGCTATGCGGTTTTCTTCTTCCACGGGGCTGACTGGGATTACTTTCAATGGCGCTTTTGCGTTTTTCATTGCCTCTGCTCAGATGTCGAAGATGTTCTTGCGGGTCTCAAACAGTCGCACCCCGGCAAGCCGCGGCATGCGAGTGGTATGTGGCCAAGGGGAACTTGGCTCAGGCCAATGCATTTCAAGGCGTCTCCGGACGTCTACCGCCACATTCTCTGTGGTGGGCACCGTCTCACCCTGAAAACAATCGATATCCACATTCATGTTCTTGCCGTCATAGACGCTTAGCACGGTAGACGCCACATACCTATCCAGGTCCTCGATGGCCACCAAGCGCCCGGTGACATCGTCCGGTTCCCCGGCAACGCTTACCTCCAGCACGTAGTTATGGCCATGCCCATACGGATTATTGCACCTGCCATAGGTCTGCTGGTTTTCCGCCTCGCTCAGCGACGGGCTGTGCAGACGATGGGCGGAACTGAAACGATATCGCCGCGTGAGAGTCATACTCACTCCTCCACCGCAGCCAATTCCTCGGGGGCTCCGTAGCAGTCCACGAACAGGTCGTCAGTCTCGTAAACGCGCACCCGATGCAGACGTCCATGCCCCAATTCAAGGCGTGGGAAGAGCCGCCGCCAAATCTCCAGCGCAAGATTCTCTGTGGTGGGCACCACACGGTCAAATGGAGGCACTTCCCGGTTCAGAAAGCGGTGATCCATCGGACCAATCACTTCCTCGTTGATAATATCCTTCAGCGCCTTTAGGTCGAAAATCATCCCCGTCACAGGATTCGGTTTCCCCGCCAGCGTCACTTCCAGCACATAGTTGTGGCCGTGTCCGTTGGGGTTTGCGCCATCGCCATAAATGGCTTGGTTCTCGGCTGAACTCAGCGACGATAGCGCACAAACGTGCGAGGCGGAAAACTCCATGCGGCGCGTAATATACATGGCAGGGAAAGGGCGGTGAAATCACCAATAGAGAAGATGCGGAGGGACCAAAAGCAGATACACTAAAAAGCGAAATGGCAAGGGATCAGAAGAGCGGCGCAAACCCGCAAACCGTTGACCGTCTGCTGGTTGCACTCATTGTTTTGTGTGCATTAGGCGTCAGTTACGGCATCTACGACGCAGTACGGGAGAAAATCATCCAACCGGGGGATCGCGCACCCGGCTTCCGGCTCACCACCAATCAGGGCGCTACCGTTACTCCCACATCCTTTGGCGGCGAATTGCTGCTCGTGAACTTCTGGGCAACATGGTGCCCTCCCTGCGTGGAAGAGATGCCCAGTCTCGAACAGTTTCACCGCACCTGGTCACCCAAGGGCATCGTGGTGCTGGGCGTGAATGTCGATCAGGCTGAGCAAACCTACCAGAGTTTCGTGCAGCGCTCTGGAATTACCTTCGCCAACTCCTTCGATCCTGATGCGGAAGTTGGCGCGCGCTTTGGTACCTTCCGCTACCCGGAAACATACCTCATCAATCGCGACGGTAGGGTGCTGGAAAAGTTCGTAGGCGCGGAATTGTGGACAAGTCCTCAAACGGTAGATAGAATCACGCGGCACCTGCCGAAAGGCTAGCGCTGCCAAATCGGACAGAAAGTGTCACCAAGGGGGATGCCTTGCCAATCAACGAAACCCAGCGA
>JAHCHD010000032.1 GCA_026129915.1 Bryobacterales bacterium | reverse complement strand
AGTCGGAACGGCTTCCCATAACGACCGCAACCAGCGGCGGGGTGTCCGCGGTGGACATTGGCGCGATCCTTTCCAGAGGGGCCAGCAGCGAATTCCGCTGCTGGCCCTCCACGATGAGGCTTATGCAAGGTACGGGCTATTCGCCCTGGCCGAGCGAGTAACCCTTCTCGCCATCAAAGGTGCAGAGGTTCTCGGTCTTGATGAAATCAAGTCCGGCATCCATAAAGCGCTGCAAAATGTTAATGATCTGGGTGTGCGACACCGCACCGCCAGTCTCACTGAGGAAGCGGCAGCGCCAATGGTCAGTGCAGAAGGTCTCGGGGAAGCCGTCGGGGTAGACTTTCACACCACGGTTGCTGATCATGCGCAGCTTCACGCCGTCGCCATTCACCTTGGTCTCCAGCAGCGTGCCCAACTCGTCGGCGGTGAACGTGGCGTGATCCACGAATACATCCACGCCGATGGTTTCCTTCACCTGCGGCTGAACCTTCTTTAGCGGCACCTGTTTCATCGCGCCAACGCCGGCAGCATAGTGTACTGGCTTGAGATTCAGCGGTTTCTGGCCGAGCCGATCCACAATCGCCTGCGCGAACTCCTTGGTGCCTGCCGCCTGAGTGCTGACGCCATCCGCAAAGATATCGTACGTATGAACACCATCTTCAATGGTCTTGAGCCACGCATTATGCACACGCTCAGCCACCTCTGATTGGCCGATGTGCACCAGCATCAGAATGGCCCCATGCAACAACCCGGATGGATTTGCGAGGTTCTGGCCAGCACGCCGCGGCGCGCTGCCGTGAATGGCTTCAAACATCGCGCAACCGTCTCCGATGTTGGCGCTGCCACCCAAACCCACTGAGCCAGTGATCTGCGCGGCCACGTCCGAGAGGATGTCGCCATAGAGGTTGGGCATCACGATGACATCAAACAACTCGGGCGAGTCAGCCATCTTGGCAGCCCCGATGTCCACAATCCAGTGCTCTTTCTCAAGCTCAGGATACTCCGCGCCCAGCTCGTCGAAGACCTTGTGGAAAAGGCCATCGGTGAGCTTCATGATGTTGTCTTTGCTAAAGCAGGTGACCTTCTTGCGGTTGTTCGCGCGGGCGTACTCAAAGGCGTAGCGGACAATCTTCTCGGTGCCGGGGCGGGTGATGAGTTTCAGGCACTGGAAGACTTGTTCAGTCTGGCGATGCTCGATGCCGGCGTAAAGGTCTTCTTCGTTCTCGCGAACGATCACGACATCCATCACGGGGTGCTTGGTCTTGATGTAGGGGTGATAGGAAGCGCAGGGGCGCACGTTGGCATACAGGCCAAGAGTCTTCCTGGTGGTAACGTTGAGGCTCTTGAAGCCTCCACCCTGCGGGGTGGTGATAGGCGCCTTCAGAAACACCTTGGTGCGTCGCAGGCTTTCCCAGGCGGAGGGTTCAATCCCAGCGCTAAGTCCGCGCTGGTAAACTTTTTCGCCAATCTCAATGACTTCTTTTTCAATTTGGGCGCCCGCGCTTTCAATGATGTGGAGCGAGGCATCCATAATCTCGGGTCCAATGCCGTCCCCGTGAGCAACTGTGATGGGAGTCTTGTTAGCCATAGAATCTTCAATGGTACGAATGATTTGGCTATCACCGCAAGTCTCGGAAGCACTGGGTGCGCGGCACATCTTGCCTTCTGTCATCGTCCAGATTGCGCCCAAGGCGACGTTCGTTGCAATGTGGAACTCGACGTGGAGGGTATGGAGTTCCCACCCGGAGTGCATCGCGTGATGGCCAGCGTACGCCGTGAGAGTAAACGCGAGGCCGCTCGCGAGCAAGTAGAACTGCTGGCTGGCGTGGTGGTCAAATCAAGACGGTCAAATGCCAGGCCGAACCATTTCCTGAGCCATCGAAGAATGCTGGCGCGAAGAAGTCGCAAGCCCTCCGTATTGGTTTTGGTACCAAACCCAATTCGGAAGCGCGTACTTTTCCGCATTCTTTGCCTGCCGGAACCCTCTCGGCGCCAATCCGCCACGCGTACAATAAAGTTGTAGTGCAATTTTGTTTCAATGTCGCTGGTCCGGCGTCTGATGTGAGAGCACCTGGTGCCATGAAAGGCGCTCGGTTACCCCGCCCGTAAGCCGAATTCACGCTGTATGCTCTATCTTCTCCTCAGCGACCTGCACGCAAACCTCGAAGCGTTTGATGCCGTATTGCACGATGCGGAAGCCCGGTATCCTCAGTTGGACGCAGCTGCCTGCCTCGGAGACGTTGTGGGATATGGCGCGGACCCTGAGGCCGTAGTGCGGCGCCTTCAGGAAACCACGAAGACTGTGATTCGCGGCAACCACGACAAGGCTGTCGCACTGGGAGAGAACCTGGAGTGGTTCAATCCCGCCGCCAGGGACGCAACCTACTGGACGCTCAACCAGTTGTGCACTGAGTCCGTAGACTACCTGCGTGAATTGCCTCGCGGACCGCGCATGCTGAATGGCTTTCAAATCTGCCACGGTTCGCCGCTAGATGAAGATGAGTACCTGATTTTGCCCAGCGACGTGGAGATGCTGGCAGGGCGACTTGATGCGGGTGTGGTTTTCTTTGGTCATACTCACGTGCAGGGTGGCTTCCGGATGCTGCGCGGTGTCGTAACCGTAGTCCCGCGCCCCGATGCCAGTGAACTCGAGACCATCGAACTGGAAGAGCAGGCCTACTACATCCTGAATCCGGGAAGTGTCGGTCAACCACGCGACCAGGATCCGCGCGCCGCGTACGCGGTCTACGATTCCCGCAACCGCCTGTTCCACATGCACCGGGTGGCCTACGAGTTTGAGACGACACAGCGGAAGATTCTGGAGGCTGGCCTCCCGGAGCGGTTGGCCTTCCGTCTCGCTCACGGTCGATAGCGCCTAAAAGTCCCGCTGGACAATGAAGTCCGGAATCGATTGCAGCGCCCGCTGCGCCGGTGAGTCAGGAAACTGTCCAATCAGAAGGTTTGCTTCCCCGGTATACGTTTCCGCTGTCTTCCGCGCGTAGCTGATGCCACCGTGGGCCTCAATAATCTCCAGGATGCGCTTGAAGGGAACGGCAGAGTAGTTCCGGTCTGCCAGCACTTTGTCGACGTCGGCCCGCTCGGTAGGGCTGGCCTGTTCCATGGCCACCAGCAGTGGCAGCGTGATTTTGCCTTCGCGCAAATCGCTGCCAACCGGCTTGCCGAGGACGTCCTCCGTTGCGGTAAAGTCCAGTACGTCGTCGATCAATTGGAACGCCATGCCCAGGTTCCACGCGAAATGGCCGAGACGGTTTTCTTCCTCTTCCGTCGCATTCCCAGCAATCGCGCCAAGGCGAGCGCAGGCCGAAAACAGACTCGCCGTCTTACGGTCAACCAGCTCCAAATATTCTTCGCGTTGAACCATTCTGCCGATCAAACGCGCCTGCAGCAGTTCGCCCTCTACCATCCTCTGCGTTAGCGAAATCAGCAGATCAAGCAAATGGAAGTCTCTCAGGCGCAGTGCAATTTGAAACGCCTGCATGTAGAGCCAGTCCCCCGCCAGGACAGCCGTCTGATTGCCCCAAATCGCGTTTGTTGAGGAGTCGCCACGGCGAGTTTCGGCCTCGTCGATTACGTCGTCGTGAATCAACGTTGCCGTATGGATAAGCTCCACCACAGCCGCAAGCTGCACGCTCGTCGCGGGATCCCTGCCAGCAAAGAGCTTTGACGTCAGCAGCACCAAGGTAGGCCGCATCCGTTTACCACCACTTTTCTGCAGGTGGCCCGCAATCCGCGTGACTGCCTCCTCCGAGGCGACTGACTCCAGGCGGAACTCTTCCTCCACCCGGTGCAAGTCCTGGTGCACGAGGTCAAAAATCTCCTTAGCCGTTAATGTGCGACTAAGATGGCTAGTAATGCTCATGAAGCGAATACCTAGTTTACTGATTCGCCGTCAGTCGGGCAAAGAACAATTCCTTCACGTTTTCCCAGAGCGCCTCGCGTAACGCTGCCGAACTCATCCCTCTTAGCTCGGCTAGACGCCGCGCGGTATGCGCCACGTAGGCTGGCTGGTTCCGTTTGCCGCGATGCGGAAGCGGCGCCAGATAGGGCGCATCCGTCTCTAGAACGATTCGATCTAGGGGCGCCAGCAGGGCCGCGGCGCGCAACTCCTCCGCCTTCGGGAAGGTGAGCACTCCACCCAAACCAAGGTGGAAGCCCAGCCCCAGGGCCTCCTCTGCCTCGTGCGGTCCACCGGAAAAGCAATGAAAAATTCCCCCAGGTCCGCCACCTGCCCACACTTCGCGGATGCATGTCACGGTATCACTCCAAGCTTCCCGGGTGTGAATGCTCACCGGCATCTCCAGTTCGATTGCAAGTTCCAACTGACGCACGAACACCTGTCGCTGCACGTCGCGAGGAGAGAAGTCGTAATGGTAATCCAGACCCGTCTCGCCCAGATGCAGCACCTTGGGATGCCTGGCAAGGCTGCGCAGCGCCGGCCAGGTTTCCTCCGATGCCTTCGTGGCATCATGCGGATGCACACCCACACTTGCATAGACGGTGGGGTACCTCTCCGCCATGCGAATTCCCGCCTCCAGGTCCGGCGGCCCGTCCCCCGTTCCAATCGAGATCATCAAGCCCACTCCGGCGCCAATCGCTTGCTCCACCACCGCATCGCGATCGTCGGTGTAGCGTTTGTCGTCCAGGTGGCAGTGGGTGTCCACCCAAACCGGTTCCTCGGCAATCACTTCAGGCGAGCCCCCACCGGCACTTCTTCCAGAAAACCCGCCAGCACCGGGCTACCGCCTTCCAGCGATGCTGCAAGCAGCATCCCGTTGGACGTAAGCCCGCGCAACTTACGCGGCGCCAGATTGGCCACCACACAGATCTTGCGGCCGATCAATTGTTCTGGTTTGTACGCCAGAGCGATACCCGCAACGATCTCGCGCGGTTCTACCTCCCCGATGTCCACCTTCAAATGCAGTAGCTTGTCGGCTTTGGGCACTGGCTCCGCGGAAAGCACACGCCCTACCCGGATATCCACCTTCACGAAATCGTCGATGCTGATTTCCTCAGCCAGAGGGGCGGACGGAATGGAGGGCTGATCGGGCGCAGAGGCAAGCTCCGGTTCCTTGCCCAGCAGCCGTGCCTGAGCGGCGGTAGCCTCCGCCTCCAACTCCCGAAGGCGGGCGATCACTTCCTCTGGCTTCAATCGCGGGAACAGGGGCGTTTCGGAGAGTGAACCAACTACACTTCCTCCCGCCAGTTGCCCCCAGTGGAGTTCCGCCAGTTGCAGATCTTCCACGCGCGCAGGAAGCAAGTCACCCTTATCGCAGCCAAGCAACTCCCACAGCCGTTGAGCTGTGGACGGAAGCACCGGCGCGCACAGCGCGGCCACCACGCGCAATGCCTCTGACGCCGTATACAGAGTGTCGTCCAAGAGCGCGGCGGCCTCGTCGCCTTCCGCTTTCGCCAGTGTCCACGGTTTGCGCTCTACGATGAACTTGTCTACGCGGCCAATTAGCGCCCAGATGGCTTCGAGCGCCCGCGAGAACTCCAGCTTCTCGTAGCCTTCGATGACGGCAGCAATCGTCTGGCCGGCGGCCGTAGCCACCTCTGCATCCCCCCCAGTCACCGAAGCCGGTGCCACACCTCCGCGGTACTGGTGGATCATCGACAGCGTCCGGCTGGCAAGATTGCCCAAACCGTTGGCGAGATCTGAGTTGAAGCGCTGCACCAGCGCGTCGTAGCTGAAGCTGCCATCGTGGCCAAAGGGGATCTCACGCAGCAGAAAGTAGCGCAATCCCTCGATGCCCATCACCTGGTGAATGGGTTCCGCACGCACGATGTTGCCGCGCGACTTGCTCATTTTGTCGTTTTCAAACAACAGCCAGCCGTGGGCAAACACTTTGCGCGGAAGAGGCCATCCCGCTGCCATCAGAAAAGCCGGCCAGTAGATGGCATGAAAGCGCAGGATCTCCTTGCCGATCAGGTGCAGGTCAGCGGGCCAGCGGTTCTCGCCATCCACGCCGGTGTAGTAAGCACTCAGCGCATCGAACCACACGTAGAACACCTGGCCGTCAATCGTAGGCAGCGGAATCCCCCAGGAAATGGACCCGCGGCTGATCGAGAGATCCTCCAATCCGCCTTCTACGAATCGCACAACTTCGTTACGCCTGAAATCCGGCTGCACGAAATCGGGCTGTGCTGCATAGAGATCCAGTAACTGTTGCTGGAATGCAGAGAGGCGGAAAAAGTAGTTCTCCTCGGTGACTTCCTCAAGGGGCTGGCCGTTGATTGGCGAAACGTCACCGGACTTCGCGCCCTGCACAAACGTCTCCTCGCCCACATCGTACATGCCAGTGTAGCGTTGCTTGTAGATGTAGCCGTTCGCCTGGCAGCGCAGGAACAGTTCCTGCACCGTCTTGGCATGGCGAGGGTCTGTGGTGCGCACGAAGCGATCATGGGAATTGGCTTCCGGGTCCACCAGCCCTAGCAGCTTCCACTGACGCCGGAACTCATCCGACACGATGGTGGTGAATTCTCCAGGTGACTTGCCGGTCTTTTTCGCGGAACGCTCAATCTTTAATCCATGCTCGTCAGTGCCAGTGGTGAGCACCGCATCATAGCCCTGCATGTGCTTGAAGCGGCGAATCGTATCCGCGGCAAGCGTGGTGTAGGTATGCCCGATATGCGGCGCGGCGTTCACATAGTAGATGGGCGTCGTCAGATAGTATTTCTTGCTGGTATCCGGCACGGGTGTATCCTTCGCCGTACCCCACCGGGCACGGACGGTTTCCTTCCAATCTTCCTTGGCTAAGTGCGTTGCGCCAGAAATGCCGCGGCAGCTTCGGCCAGCACTGTCTTCAATGCCACACCAGCATGCACCGCCAGCGCGCGACAATCCTCGTATTCCGGCGCGAAACTGTCTGGCCCACCCACCTTCACGCGCACCTTCCCGAAGCGGGTCTCCACTTCCTCCCAATGGCGCTGTTGCAACAGCCGATCCGCCTCATAGGCACGGACGCCGAAGGTGGAGGTTTCGGTGAATACCACGCGCGACAGGCGGGTCCAGTCCTCCGGCCGGCAGATGACCGTCAGTTTCACTCCAGGGCGATTCTTCTTCATGGCGACGGGCTGTACGGTGACATCCAGCGCGCCCTCGGCGAAAAGCCGTTCCATCGCGTGGCCAACCACTTGGGGGGAGGTGTCGTCCAGATTCGCCTCCACAATGCGAACTCTGCTCGCTTCGGGAATGCTGCCATCTTCGCCCACCAACACCCGCAGCAGGTTGGCCATCTCCTTGAAATCCTTCGTCCCAGCGCCAAACCCACAGGCGTCAATGCGCATCGCTGGCATTCGGCCGAACTCGCTGCCCAATGCCGCTACCACCGCGGCTCCAGTGGGCGTGCATAGTTCCGTGGCTGGGCCCGCCGAATAAACCAGCAGCCCCTTCAGCAGTTCTGCCGTGGCTGGCGCCGGCACGGGCATCACGCCATGGTCCGCTTTCACTGTTCCAGAGCCCACATTGATGGCGGAACACGCCAAGCGCTCCACGCCCAACAGGTGCAGCCCAAGGCACGCCCCCACAATGTCGCAGATGGAATCAATGGCGCCAACCTCATGAAAATGTACCTTCTCGATTGGCACACCATGAATAGCGGCTTCCGCCTCGCCCAGCTTCTCAAACACGGCAACACTCTGTCGCTGAACCTCAGCGGGAAGCGTAGCCTCTTCGATCATTTTCACGATGTGAGGCAGGTGGCGGTGCTTCTTTGAATCCGTCCCGTCTACATGGAACTTCGTGCCCGCAATGCCGTTGCGTTTCACCTTCTCGACCCGAAACGTGGCGCCCGTGTTTAGTGCGCTCAAAGTCTCGATCATTTCCTGCCCGTCGGCGCCTGCATCCACAAAGGCGCCCACCAGCATGTCTCCGCTTATGCCTGAAAAGGCATCCAGGTAGCAAACTTTCATTCGGTGTTTCGACTTTCTCTTCAATTGTCGCAGTATCGAGCGCGCCGGGGAAAAACAACCTCGCTTAGGGGCATCCGCGAGAGGCCGCCAGCCAAAAGCAGTAATGGTGCGGGGTGGAACGGGGGTTAAGCGTCCGATTCCAAAGCGGAGGCAATCGCGGGCAGCAGTTCCGCCGCCGATCCGGCGAGGCACAGATCCATCTCATGGCTCAGGGGCGTGGATTGCGGGTTGATCTCAACGGTATGCGCGCCGTTCCGGATACCAATGGTAATCAGGCTTGATGCAGGGTAAACCACTGCGGACGTGCCCACCACCAGCAATAGCTCGGCGTTCTCCACCGCTTCTACAGCTCGATCCCATTCCGCCGCGGGCAGTGCTTCCCCGAACCAAACCACCCCAGGGCGAAGTAGTGCGTCCGGATGGCACTGGCAGTGTGGCGGGAGCGCGGAAATGGGCACCTCCCTGTTCTCCCTGCGCTCTCCACAGCGCGTGCAGACTGTCTGCCAGATATCGCCGTGGAGTTTCACCACGTTTTGGATACCAGCCTGCTTGTCCAGCCCGTCCACATTCTGGGTTACCAAAGTGAAGTGCGGAATGCACTTCTCCATGAGGAGCAGTGCCTCGTGCCCGGCGTGCGGTTTCGCTTCCCCAATCAGTTCGCGCCGCCAGTTGTACCACTCCCACACCAGGTTTGGACGGCTGGCGAACGCTTGCGGGGTAGCCAACTCCTCGGCGCGAAACTGCTTCCACAGGCCACTTGCCCCACGAAAGGTGGGAATACCACTCTCAGCGGACATTCCCGATCCAGTGAGTACCACCACGGCCTCGGCGTCGCGCAGCCACCTCCTTACTTGGATCAGACTCACCTACTCATGCTACCCACATTGCAGCCGGCATCCAACAGGTAGCGAAGAATCCTCCAGGATTCGTGGAAAAGGAATCGCCACGCCCCCGAATGGACGCGTAATCTGGCCCATTCCGTCAGCTTATCTCCGGTCGGCGGAGGCAGTCTCACGCGTGCTACCCTGAGGGTTTCCTGGCCAGATCCTGCGGTTTGAAACGCACTCGCGGTGTTGCTGGCGGGATGGCTCCGCAGCTGAAAAACTTATCGGTCCCGAAACCACGTGGGTTCGCGGGCATGAATCATGTTCCCTTTCCGCCGGTACGGCCTCGCTGCCCCGGAACTCCGTTGTGTAATTCACGTTCAGGCAGGTTGTGATGCGATCGCTTTCCTTTATCTTCCTCTTGGTTTTACTCTTGAGTGACAGCGCCTATACCCAGCGCTGGAAGCCCGGCGACGACATCTTCCGCCAGTTGGACGAGGTGCTGCCGACGCCGAACGAATACCGCACGGCATCCGGAGCCCCTGGGCATCGCTACTGGCAGCAGAAGGTGGACTACGACATTCGCCTTGACCTCGACGACCAGAATCAGTCCATTCAGGCTTCGGAAACCATCACGTATCACAACCAGTCGCCGGATTCCCTCAACTATCTGTGGCTCCAACTCGACCAGAACCGCTTTAAGCAGGACTCGCACGCGAAGCTCACGCAGACGGCGCCCAACCTCAAGAGCCGCCCCAGCTACCGGTTAATGGAAGCTTTGCTTGACCAGGATTTTGATGGCGGCCACAAGATCCAGGCCGTGAAGGACGCCGCCGGTAAGCCCCTCCCTTATGTCATCCAGGACACCATGATGCGCATCGACCTGCCCAAACCCTTGACTAGCGGGGAGCGCGTGCAGTTCTCGGTGGAGTGGCGCTACAACATTGTCGACGTAAAAAAGATTGGCGCTCGCGGCGGGTACGAGTTCTTCAAGGACGATGGCAACTACATTTACGAGATTGCGCAATGGTTTCCGCGCATGGCCGCCTACACTGACTACACCGGCTGGCAGCATAAGCAGTTTCTTGGCGCTGGCGAGTTCACGCTGGAGTTTGGCGATTACAAGGTCGCTATCACCGTTCCGGACGACCACATTGTGGGCGCCACGGGCGTTCTCCAGAACCCAGACAAGGTGCTCACCGCCACCCAGCGTCAACGTCTCCAGCAGGCTAAGGGTGCCAGCAAGCCTGTTCTGGTAGTGACTCCTGAAGAAGCCGTCGCCAATGAGCGCAATAAGCCAGCGGGCAAGAAAACCTGGATCTTCCACGCTGAGAACGTCCGCGATTTTGCGTTCGCCAGTAGCCGCAAGTTCATTTGGGATGCGCAGGAACACGACGTGGAGGGCAACAAGGTGATGGCCATGTCGTACTACCCCAAGGAGGGCAACCCGCTTTGGGAACGCTATTCTACCCGTTCCATCATCCACACCTTGAATGTGTATTCCCGCTACAGCTTCCGCTACCCCTACCCGGTAGCCATTTCAGTGAACGGCCCGGTGGGCGGCATGGAGTACCCCATGATCTGCTTCAATGGTCCTCGTCCGGAAAAAGACGGCACTTACTCTGATCGCACCAAGTACGGACTTATCTCCGTCATCATCCACGAAGTGGGGCACAATTTTTTCCCCATGATCGTGAATTCCGATGAGCGCCAGTGGACCTGGATGGATGAGGGCCTAAACACCTTCCTGCAGTACCTTTCCGAGCAGGAGTGGGAAGAAAAGTATCCATCCCGGCGCGGAGAGCCTAAGGAGATCGTCGATTACATGACCAGCCAGCAGCAGGAGCCGATCATGACGCAATCGGATTCCGTGTTGCAGTTAGGACCCAACGCCTACGCCAAGCCAGCAACCGCACTAAACATCCTCCGGGAGACCATCCTCGGCCGTGAGCTCTTCGATTTTGCTTTCCGTGAGTATTCGCGCCGCTGGATGTTCAAACGCCCGATTCCCGCCGACTTCTTCCGCACCATGGAGGATGCGAGCGGTGTTGACCTCGACTGGTTCTGGCGAGCCTGGTTCTACACCACTGACCACGTCGACATCAGCCTGGAATCCTTAGACTGGTACACCATCGATACGCGAAATCCTGACGTCGAGAAAACCCGGCTGAAGCAGATGCGCGAAGAGGAACCGGTAACGCTTTCGATGCGCCGCAATCAGCCGCTGCCAAAGTTCGTTGAGCAGTATCCCGAACTGCTGGATTTCTACAACAACTTCGACAAGTTGAATGTCACGCCCAAGGACCGCGAAGACTATGAAAAGGTCCTGCGCGGCTTGCAGGATCAAGAGAAGGCGATCCTGAATTCGCACAGCAACTTCTTCGTGATGAAGTTCAAGAACATTGGCGGTGTGCCGATGCCCATTATCCTCGACATCACGTTCACCGACGGTGCAAAGCAGCAGTTGCGAATCCCCGCCGAAATCTGGCGACGCAACCGGCGCGAGGTATCCAAGCTGCTCATCACGCCCAGGGAGATTCAGTCCATCGTGCTGGACCCCAACCTCGAAACTGCCGACGCTGACCTGAACAACAATCACTGGCCACCTAAGCCGGTGAAGACGCGTTTCCAGATCTTCAAAGAGGAACGTCAGAAGAACCCGATGCAGATCCAACAGGAACTGGAGAAAGTCACACAGCAGTAGGAACCAGCGATGTCATCTAATGCGCCCAACTGGAACCGGCGCGACGTCATGCGCGCACTGCCGCTAACCGCGTCGGCATGGGCATTTCTGTGTGGCAGTCGGGCGGTTGCGCACAAGTTCTATTTTTCCAGTACGCAGGTGGATTACAACCCCGCCACCGCAAGCTTTGAGATCACCATCCGGCTGTTCGCCGACGACCTGGAACTCGTACTCGCCCGCCGCGCGGACCGCAAAGTGGAGGTCGACCGCACACCAGACGCCGAGGCGCTTACCTTTGCCTACCTTCGCGATGTGTTGCGACTGCGCGGACCAGACATGCGCGAAATCCCCGCGAGCTGGGTAGGGATGGAAACGAAGGTGGATACCGTCTACTGCTACCTCGAAGCACCAGCCCCTCCGTCCGGCTTGCGCAACATGGCGCTCGCATTTGGCTTGTTTACCGAGCTGCAGCGAGGGCAGGTAAACCTCGTCTCCTTTCGGGACCCCATTCACGGACGCCCTCGCGACCTGATGTTTCGCGAGGGCGACCGCTTCAAAGTGGTGATCTTCCCGGAACCCGAGGAAGCACCTTCGCAGAACCCCTAGCCGCCGCAGCGCATCCCGTCTGGAGCACCGGCGACCGATTCATACCCATTCGCAGAGGTCATCCCAAATTCAGCGGAAGCCAAACCTGCGCTACAATAAAAATCTGCGGGCGCGTAGCTCAATTGGCAGAGCAACTGACTCTTAATCAGTAGGTTGAAGGTTCGATTCCTTCCGCGCTCACCACCCCGCCCACTGGCCTTCAGCAGCTTTGGTTCTCCTCTGTCTCAGTCAATGCTCCATTTGGCATAGCATCGCGTTTCCACCCAAGAGCCTCGTTCCGCGCATGGCATATGGCGCACTTGTGTGTCAGCGCCTCCACTAGACAGGGTGCGCGGGAGCTCCTGCCACCGCGACCCCTGGGAAGCCACGTCCGCAGCACGTCCGTTGCGTGAGCGGAGGCGCCCGGCCGGACGCTGCAGAATGTGATTTCCCTCCCAACTTCACTCGCTCCCGGGATCAGTTCCCACGAGTTGAAAATAAATATTCCACTTATTTTCAATTACTTACGAATTCATACGGCAAAAATGTCGCACGCACATCAGTATGCTCCTTACGAAGTGAGCCGCGGGGAAATGGGCGGCTTGCTGGGCCGGGCGGGCCGTTGTGTTGTCCGCGCCCGCCCGATGAGGCCGCCGTTTATGGTGTACGGCGTGCCTGCGAGGTCCGGATCGCTGCCAATCTTGGCGGGGTGGCGGCGATCCGGCCTTGCCATTGCCTCTCGCTCAGCTTTGCGCTGAAATCCGGCGAGGGGCGATTCCGCACCTGGCCATCTGGCCACCAAAGAAAGAACGGTTCTCTATGAAGTACATCCTCCTTGGGTTGCAGTTATTCCCTGCGATTCTGGCTGCCGTAAAGGCCGCCGAGGCGCATATCTCCTTGCCGAAATCCGGTGCGGAGAAACTGAATCTGGTCACCGGCGTGGTGGAAGAAGTCTACGCCAGTATCGCTGACGGGCTGCGTGAGGACTACTCGCGTGAAAGCGTCGTGCGCCTCGTGATGGGCATCGTCACCCGCGTGGTGGCGGTGTTCAACCGGTTGGGCATCTTTCAGGCAACTGGCGCCTGATCACTGAATTCTGAAAGCTTGGCCGGGGCTGTGAACCCTGGTCATGGTTGGCGTGGCATGTTCGAAGGTTGAACTCCTAAGTGGTTGGGGGACCCCGTCTCGGTGGGGTCCCCCTATTTTTTTGTTCTGGGGAGCCTCTCCGGCGAGTTCGTTTCGTAGTGGCGGCAACTATGCTTCAATCGGTATATGTTTCAGGTGCAGCGCAGCACACAGGTGCATGACGTCGTGGTGATTGGCTCGGGTGCCGGCGGCGGTACGGTGGCCCGCGTGCTTGCCAACAAAGGCATCAAGGTGACGCTGCTCGAAGCCGGGCGCATGCTCACCCCAGCCAAGGACTACAAGGAGCACAAGACCCCTTACGACTACGACCATCGCGGTGCCGGCGATGCCGCCGAGTTCTACACAGGCAAGATGCAATGGGGCTATTTCGCCGCGCCCAACGGCTATTGGGACATGGAAGGCGAGCCCTACACCACCGCCCCCGGCACCAACTTCCGATGGTTCCGTTCCCGCATCCTCGGCGGACGCACCAACCACTACGGCCGCATCACTCTGCGTTTCAGCGACTACGACTTCAAGCCGAAGAGCTTCGACGGCCTCGGCTGGGACTGGCCCCTCACCTACGACGAGGTGGCCCCCTACTACGACCTCGCCGAACAGTTCATCGGCGTCACGGGCAGCCAGGAAGGCATCCGTACCGCGCCCGACGGCAAGTTTACGCAGTGTCCGCCACCGCGCGTTCACGAACGCTTGGTGCGGGATGCCGCCTCACCGATGGGCATTAAGGCCATTCCCGCACGTCTCGCCATCATCACCAAGAACCACAACGGGCGCGCCGCCTGCCACTACTGCGGACAATGCGGACGCGGCTGCGTGACTGCTTCCAACTATTCGTCGAGCCAGGTGGATATTTTCCCGGCCATGAAGACGGGGAACCTCAACGTGATCTGCAACGCCATGGTGCGCGAGTTGATCACCGACGACAAGGGGCTGGTGAAGGCGGTTTCCTATGTCGATACCGAGACTCGCGAAGAACGCACCATCCACTGCCGGGTCTGCGTGGTGGCGGCCAGCGCCTGCGAATCCGCCCGCCTGCTTCTGAACTCGAAATCCACCCGTCACCCCAATGGCCTGGCCAACGGCTCGGGAGTCGTCGGCCGCTACTTGATGGATAGCGTGGGTCGCGACATGGCCGGCTATGTGCCTTCCCTCGAAGGCATGCCTAAGTATGATACCGACGGCATGGGCGGCGGGCACCTCTACATTCCCTGGTGGGGGCTTGAAGACAAGAAGAAGGATTTCCCGCGTGGCTACCACGTGGAAATTGGCGGCGGTTTCAACATGCCTACGCTCGGCGCGTTCAACGGCACCTGCAGCCGAAACGAAGGCTTCGGGAAGGGTCTCAAGGACGCCATTCGCCGCGAATACGGCTGCTACGTCGGCCTCAGCGGTCGCGGTGAAATGATCCCTAACGAAAAGAGCCTCTGCGACATCGACCCGCAGGTCGTTGACCGCTGGGGCATCCCGGTCCTGCGTTTCCACTTCGAATGGGGCGAGAGCGAACTCCGCCAAGCCCGTCACATGGAGCAGACGTTCGCTGAGATCTTCGACCGCATGGGCGGCAAGCTCCTCGGTGCGCGCAAGCCCGAGCTCGAAACGCCTACCATCTCGGTGCCGGGCGCCATCATCCATGAACTGGGCACCGTCCGCATGGGAGCCGATCCCAAGACTTCCGCACTCAACAAGTACAATCAGGCGCACGAGGCAAAGAACCTCTTCGTGGCGGACGCCGCACCCTTTGTGAGCAACCCCGACAAGAATCCCACGCTCACCATCTGCGCTCTGGCCTGGCGTACCTCAGACTATCTGGCCGAGGAGATGAGAAAAGGCAATGTCTAACCAAAACCCACCACAGCCCGAGGAAAGCGCGGATAGCCAGGGCCTTTCGCGCCGCGGCTTCTTCCACGGCCTCAGTGTGGCCACCGTCGTCTCGGCTGGCGCGGCGTCGCTCGAAGCCCAGCAGCACGCGCACCATCAGGTAAGCACCGAAAAGCAGGCGGCCGGCGCTTACCAGGCGAAATTCTTCACTGCCCATGAAATGGCCACGATGAAGCGCCTTGCCGAACTGGTGATCCCCTCGGACGAAGGTGGACCCAGTGCCGCTACCGTGGGCGCGCACGAATTCATCGACCTCATCTGCAGCAAGGCTCCCGAAATCGCCATGGCCTACACCGGCGGCTTGCAGTGGCTCGACGGCATCAGCACCCGCCGCTACCAAGCGAAGTTCGTTTCGTCCAGCGAGGCTCAGCAGACAGAATTGTTGAACCTCATCGCCTACAGGAAAAACGAAACGCCCGAACTGGCCCCCGGCGTCGGGTTCTTCGCACTCGCCCGGCGCATGATCGTCGACGGCTATTTCACTACCCGCGAAGGCTTTAGGGACGTTGGCTTTCTCGGTAACAGGGGCGCCACCAAGTGGGACGTTCCCGCCTCCAGCCTCAACTACGCCCTGGAACGAGCCAAGAAGCCCTAGCCCGAGTTCGTTTCGTAAGGGGCAACCATTGGCTACGGCAGTGACCGCCTGCCACGGTTGCCCGCACCTTTGCTCCCGCCGCGATAGCATAGGCGCATGTCGCGCATCTGGGTTCGTTCCGCAATACTGCTCCTCCTTGCTGCAGGCACGTTGGCCGCGCAGCCCTTCCGCATCCAGGAACTGCTGGGCAAGTCCAGCACCTTCATGGCTGTGCTCATCGAGGACATCAACCACGACGGGAAGCCGGACATCGTTGCCGCCCAGGAGCATCGGATTGTCTGGTTCGAAAATCCCACCTGGGAAATGCACACCCTCGCGGACGAATCCATGGCCAGGAACTATGTCTGCATGGCGGCCCACGACATCAATGGCGACGGAAAGCTCGACCTCGCGGTAGGTTCTTCCTGGCGTCCGGCTGATCGCAAGACGGGTGGCGTCATCCAATGGATGCGGCGGACTGAGCCTACCGGTCGCGCACGCTGGCAGGCCTTCCCTATTACCGAGGAGCCCACCACCCACCGCATGCGCTGGGCCGACGTCACTGGTGACGGCAAGTCGGAGCTGTTGGTCGCCCCGCTCCACGGGCGCGCCCTTGGCGACGACCCAGCCGACGAACCGTTGCGTCTGTTGGTGCTTACCCCTCCCGCCCAGCCGGAACGCGATCCCTGGCGCGCTGAGGTGGCCAACAACTCCCTGCACGTGATGCACAACCTGGCCCCGCTCGCCTGGAAGAACGAGCCCGGTCTGGCAGTTGTCACGGCTGCCCGCGAGGGATTGCACCTCCACCGCCGCACTCCCGTGGGTATCTGGCAGCAAGACAAACTAGGCGAGGGCAACCCCGGCGAAGTGAAGTTCGGCCTCCTGGGCGGCACGCGCGTTGCCGCCACCATCCAGCCCTGGCACGGCAATGGTCTGGTGGTCTACCGGGAGACCCGCCAGTTCCCTTGGGAGCGTTTGGTGCTTGATGAATCCCTCGAAGAAGGGCATGCCGTAGCCTGGGCGGATCTTGACGGCGACGGCGTGGATGAACTCGTCGCAGGCTGGCGCAAGGGCAGCTACGGCGTGGCAATCTATCGCTGGCACGACGACGACACCTGGCACAAGGAAACCATCGACCGCGAGATGGCCACCGAAGACATCGCCGTGGGCGACCTCAATGGCGATGGCCTGCCGGAAATCGTCGCCGTCGGCCGCGCTACCGGGAATGCACGCATCTACTGGAACCAGGCCAAACCCAAGTGGGTTGCGCATCGGGTCGCCAGCGGATTCTCCAACCACACGATCGTCGCTGGCGACCTTACGGGGAGCCCCCGCCTCGACATCATTGTCAGCGGCAACAACGAGACCTACCTGTTGGCTGGGGACGCCGTAGGCACCAAACGCGTCATCCACGAAGGCGTCGGCGGCCTCTTCGCCTCCGAGTTACTGGACGTGGACGGCGACGGCGACCTTGACTTCGTGGCCGCCCGCTATTCGCCAGGGCTCATCTTCTGGCTGGAACGCCCCGTCAACCCACTCACTGACCCTTGGGTCTATCACGAGATCGACAACTTCGAGAAGGGTGGCGTGAACGGCATCCACGGCCTGCTGGTAGGCGACGTGGATGGCGACGGATTGCCTGACCTTATCGCCAACAGTGCCCAGCCCAATGGCCAGTTCCCTGATTCCCTGGCCTGGTTCAAACTGGTGCGCGAAGGCGGGCGCGGCCGTTTCGTGCGGCACATCTTCGCCGAGCGCGACGCACCCGGACTCAGCCACTACTTCGGCATGGGCGACATTAACGCCGATGGCCGGCCCGACATCGCCTCCGCGGGAAAGGACGCTCCGGGCGGCAACTGGTACGCGTGGTGGGAACAACCTGCTGACCCCACTAAGCCCTGGAAACGCCACTGGATCGCCCGCGAACAGTGGGGCGCTACTAACATCCTGCCCGCAGACGTCAATGGCAACGGCAAGCTCGACTTCCTGGCCACTCGCGGCCACGGCGAAGGTGTCCTGTGGTTTGAGGCGCCAGACTGGACTCCTCATGAGATTGACCCTGGTCTGCGCGGCCCGCACGCCCTGGCCATTGGTGACCTCGACGGAGACGGCGACATCGACGCCGCCACCTGCGCCAAGGATAGTCAGCTCGCGGTCTGGTACGAGAACGACGGCAAGGGCCGATTCACCCGCCACATCATTGGCCGCAACCAGGCAGCTTACGACGTCCGGCTGGCAGACATGGACCGCGATGGCGACCTCGACCTCGTCGTCGCCGGACAGGCGAGCGACAACGTCGTTTGGTTCGAAAACCGCCTGCGTTGAACGCTAGGGAGCGATGTAGGTGGTCTTCACCGTGGTGTAGAACTCCGCCGCGTACCGGCCCTGTTCGCGCGGACCATAGCTCGAACCCTTCCGGCCGCCGAACGGTACGTGATAATCCACGCCCGCCGTTGGCAGGTTCACCATCACCATACCCGCCTGTGAGTGGCGCTTGAAGTGGCTCGCGTGTTTCAGTGACTGCGTGCAGACCCCGGCACACAGCCCGAACTCGGTGCCGTTGGCCACAGCCAGCGCTTCCTCATAGTTCGTTACGCGGATGACGCTGGCGCTGGGACCGAAGATCTCCTCCCGGTTGATGCGCATCTCGTTGTGAGTACCCACGAACAGAACCGGCTCCAGGTAGAACCCCTTAGCCTCCCGTTCCAGGGTGCGTCCGCCAAAAACCTCGGCCCCTTCTTCGCCCGCGATCCTGGTGTACGCGAGATCCTGCTCCAGTTGCGACGCATCCACGACCGGCCCAATCTGCGTCTCCGGCTTCAGCGCGTCGCCTACCACCAGCTTGCTGATGGCTTCCTTCATTGCCGCCACAAACGCGTCGTGAATGCCGGCCGTTACAATCAGCCGGCTGGACGCCGTGCAGCGCTGGCCCGTCGAAAAGTACGCACCCTGGACAGCGCAGTTCACCGCCACCTTCAGGTCAGCGTCATCCAGTACTACCAGCGGGTTCTTGCCGCCCATCTCCAACTGCACCTTCTTGCCTGCCTCCGCGCACTGCACCGCAATGGCGCGTCCAGTGCCTACCGAACCAGTAAAGGTGATCGCCTGCACGTGCGGCGATTGAATGAGCGCCTGCCCCACCACGGAGCCACGGCCCATCACCAGATTGAACACACCCTTGGGAATGCCTGCCTCGTGCAGCAAATCGGCAATCGCCCAGGCACAGCCCGGCACCAGGTCTGCCGGCTTGAATACTACGCAGTTGCCGAAGGCGAGCGCAGGGGCAATCTTCCACGCCGGAATGGCGATGGGAAAGTTCCAGGGAGTGATGATGCCCACCACGCCAACGGGCTCCCGCGTAATCTCAACCTCAATGCCTGGACGCACTGAGGCCAGCTTCTCCCCCTCGATCCGAAGCGCCTCGCCGGCGAAGAACTTGAAGATCTGCCCCGCCCGGTTGGCTTCGCCAATGCCTTCCGCCAGCGTCTTGCCCTCCTCGCGGGAAAGCAGACGCCCGAACTCTTCCTTGCGCGCGATGATCGCGGAGCCCACCTTGTCGAGGATGTCCGCCCGCTGCTGAATGCCGGATACCTGCCACGACGCAAACGCATCCGCCGCAGCATCCACGGCGCGTCGCGCTGAGGCCGCATCTGCCCGTGCGTACTCTCCTACCACGTCGCTCAAGTCCGACGGGTTCACATTGGGCTGGAACTCCCCGGAATCGGTCCATTCCCCCGCGATGTAGTTCTGGTGCTTGCTCATGCCGTGCTGCTCCTCGGGCCGTTACTGCTTTGGCTTCTGCAGTCTGGCCTCCACCTATGATGGCAAAGTCAGCGGAACCAAGGCACGCCCCATTAGCGCCCACTGGACATGCCGTGCCCATACTCGCCAGCCGCCGCGAACTCCAGGTGCATCGTCAGACCCATGCGATCAGGCTCCCCATGCAGCGCATACACGTGCCGCGTGTAGTTGAACGCAGCCGGAATGTGGCCATAAAACAACAGTCGACGCGGAGCCAGCAGCGCCGCGGCCTCGGGAAGATCCGTATGACGCAGGATATTCAGAAACAGCGGACCTTCCCGGTGGCTCTCCGGAGGGTCCATCAGGATCACCTGCAGCACGTCCGGCTCCAGGATGGCGGCATAGAGCCCCAGCATGCCGGATACCCCCCGGCCCGCCACTGTAACCCGTGCGGGGTCAGCTTCCGGCATCTGTGCAATGTGACGCAACGCGTTGCGAATGTCCCACAGGCGCAGCGAATCCGGTGTCTCTCCCACGTGCATGGCGTTGCGCAAGGCATCGCGCTGGAACAGGCGTGGCCACGGAACCTCCTGCACCCCACGCGGCGACACCACCACACGGATCACCTGGTCGCGCGAGTGGGCCCCGGAGAGCACCAAGTTCTGATAGCGCGTATCCTCGCCATCGGACGCCACATACACCAGCACAGGCGACCTGCCTTCCGCATTCCGTCGCATGTGGACATCCATGCGGGGCAGCGCCGCCTGCCCGGCCTCCCCATCGAAGGGCAGCAGTTTCCGCACCGCAGCCAGAAGTTCCGAGCGGCGGCTCTGCCATGCTGCCCGCGACGCAAACTCCCCAGATGGCGGGCGCGTGGTGAAGGTCTCATGAATCCGGTAGTTCTCCGCATCCGCGGGTGCCTTGCCTCCGAACACCGCCAGCGTCTCGGGCTCCGCGTTGCTGTAGTCCATATCCAGCTTCCGGGCAGCTACGCCCATCAGGTGTTGATCGAAGAACCGGATGGCCTGCTCGCGCAGAAAATCAGAGTCCTGGTGACCGGTATCCACCTCAATGTTGCGAAACTTCATTCCTTCGCCGTAGCCCTCATACAGGTTGCCGATGACGCGCTCAAACTCCTGATAGCCGTCTACCGGGAACAGCACGTCCTTCTTGCCGTGGGCCATCAGCAGGGGCCGCGGCGCAATCAGCGCACCCTGGTGCAGCATGTCGTGCTTGTAGGTGTTGATGCAGAACATGCAGTCGCAGTGATGCCGCTGCGTGTCGTGCTTAAGATTCGCCGCATACGTGCTGATGCCCATCACCGGCACCACCACTTTGACGCGCGGGTCAACGGCCGCAGTGAAGAAACTCATCGCTGCACCGCCTGAGCGCCCCGTCATCCCAATCCGATCCGAGTCAATCTCCTGGCGCGTCTCCAGGTAGTCGATGGCGCGCATCGCGTTCCACACTTCCACACCGGCTGGGGTGTAGCCGCGCGCGTACCAGTCAAACATCTCCTGCGAATGAATGCCGTGGTGCAGCCCGAAGGTTTCGGCAATCTGGATGGAGTCCAAAATGAAGGCCGCGTACCCATTCTTGGCGAGCGAGATTCCGTGGCGCTGGTACTGCACCTTGTCACCGTGGGGCGAAAAGGAATGCCCGCAGACGTAAATGATCGCGGGCACCGGCTTGGATCGTTCCTTGGGCAGATACAGATTGCCGCTCACATAGATGTGCGGCATGCTCTCAAAGGCAATCTTCTCTACCACATAGCTTCCCTTGTCGAGTACGCCCGTCACCCGCACATTCAGCGGAGTCCGTGCCGGCCAGGGCAGTAATCCCAGCATGTCTCGCATTTCTTCCAGCCGCTGTTCGCGCACGCTGGCCCAGCGCACCGGGTCTGCCAACTCCGCGGTGGCCATCTGGGTGATGCGCTGCGCTTCCCGTTCAAGCGACGAATGGAACTCCGCCTTGGACCCTAGCATACGCTCGAACGCTTCTCGCTCCCGCTCGGAGTCCGATGGCGGGGTCTGCGCCCCAAGCAGGGCGGCCACTGTGCAGGCAAGGGCAACGACGCGAATCATGCCGTCATTATATGGAACGCGCATCCCTGGGGTGTCTACAGTTCAGTTACCTTCACCAACTGCTTGCCCGTGTTACGACCCGTCAACATGCCGATGAAAGCAGCCGGCGCGTTTTCCAGCCCATCGGCGATCGTTTCGCGGTATTGGAAGCGACCCTCTTTGTACCAGGCTGCCATTTGCGCCAATGCCTCCGGAATTCTGGGCGCGAAGTCGGGGATCAGGAAGCCTTCAATGCGAAGCCGTTTCACGATGGTCTGGAACAACCAGCGGGGTCCTAATTCCGGCTCCTTCAGGTTGTATTGCGAAATCTGCCCGCACACCGCAATGCGACCGCGCAGGTTCATGTGCGCCACCGCGGCGTCAGTCATCAGCCCGTCCACGTTGTCGAAGTAGACATCAATCCCCTTCGGACAAACCTCGCGCAGTGCTGCCGGGTAGTCCTCGCGTCCACGGTAGTTGAATGCGGCGTCGAAGCCGAGGTCTTCCAACACGTGCCTCACCTTGTCGTCAGAACCCGCGCTGCCCGCCACATAGCAGCCAAGTATCTTGCCGATTTGGCCTGCCACGGAACCTACCGCACCAGCCGCACCGGAGACGAAGACCTGTTCACCGGGCTTCGTCTGGGCAATCGCTGTTGCCCCAAAGTATGCCGTCAGCCCAGGCATTCCCAGCAGGCCCAGCGCCGTGGAGATGGGCGCCAGTGACGGGTCCACCTTGCGGAATCCGGCGCCATCCGTCACCCCATAGCGTCGCCAGCCCAGCATGCCCTCCACGATGTCGCCCGGCTGGAACCCAGGGTGCCGCGAATCCTCCACCACACCCACTACTCCGCCAGGCATCACTGCGCCCAGCGGCATGGGAGCAGTGTACCCAGGGTTCTCTCGAATCCAGCCCCGCATGTAGGGGTCCAGCGACAGATACAGCGTACGCACCAGAAACTGGCCTTCGCCCGCCTCTGGCGCTGGCGACTCCACCAGTGCGAAATCCGATTCCATGGGTAGCGCTACAGGGCGATGCGCGAGCGTTACCTGGTGGTTCATGCGTGGCACGACACTTCCTCCGGGGGCTCAACTGGGGAGTACGACCATCAGTCTGGCGTACCGGCGCACGCGCAGCAAGCGGGCGCCGGGTTTTGGGTTTGTGGTGGATGTGGCTAAGGGCTGCTACGGCTTCGGTTCTGGAGAAGCCGCATCCTTCGGCACCTCGCCGAACGCAATGGAACTATCGGCGCCGAACCGCCGGTAGTCGGCGAAGTCCACTTGCAGACGCACGCGCTGCCGCCCGCTGCTATAGGCAAGTTCGTCATCGGCGTAGGTACGCACCGGCATCCAGTGGCCGTCGATGCGTTGCCGCACCGTGGTGAATGCGGGGAACAGGTTCTCATGTTTGGTGGTGCGGATCTCGGGAACCGCGTGGCCGCTGGCGCGCACGATCTCCTCGTCATTCTTGCTCACCCACAGCACGCCCTCGAAGAAGCGCATCCCCTCCAGATGGTTCTTCGGGCTCACGCGCATCACCCAGCACGGTTCGCCCTCCACGACCTCGTCACCCTGGTGGCGAATCTGGTAAAGCCACAGCACATCCTCAGTGAACAGGAAATTCTGGATCTCCCGTACGTCGTGGAAGTCCTCGTCCGTTAGCCGGATTCGCTTCAGAGAGTTGGAAGGTAGCTTCTCCAGCACTTCGGCCCTGCCTCTCTCGGGGGAGAAGATCACCTCGCGCTGTTCCTGATAGATTCCCATCCGCTGCCCGCTACTAGTAAGCTCCTCAAACTGGAAGTATTGACGGAAGGTGTACTGGTCGCGCATCGCGCGAATAAACGACTCATTGCGCGCAACTCGCTTGGCAAGGTCGCGCGGCGGGCGCAGGGCAGTGGATAACGGTTGCGCGTGCGCACCTGAGCACATCAGCCCCAGAGCGGTGGCCAGCAAACCCGCCAGTGCTAAGATGGGCGCGTATCGTCGCATGCCTCGCTTTTCCCGCCTTCCCGATTGTGTGTACGGCATTCCAGCCAGCCTGTGGATTGCCGTTGCCGGAATCTGGCTGACAGCCGGTGTCGCTGCCGCGTTCCTGTTGCCTCAGCATATCCCGATTGCGGTGCGAATACCATTCCTTGTTGCGGCCTGCGTCGAACTTCTTTGCTTTGTCCCGCTTGGGTGGGCGGATGTCCGCGCTGCGGCCATCCACAGGTGTTCCCCGCGCCAGATTGCCGCGGGAATGGCCCTGTCCGCGCTGCTGCCCTTCGCGATTTACACCGTGGGCGCCGGTGTCTTTGGGTTGCGGGCGACCCTGGTGCTGGCGGCGCTGGCGATCACCATTTCAATCTGGTATGTAGTGCTGCCTCCCGGTCGCGTTAGCGATGCCGGCTTTCTGGTGCTGGTGGCTGCTGTGATGCTTAGCGGTGTGTTCAAGGAGATCTACCCGGACGCCGCCCCGAAGCTGCAGGCAGAATTTCTGGGCCGCATCCTCTGGATCCGCCTTGGCATGAGCGCCGCCCTGTTACTGCGCCGCATGCCCAGCATCGGCTTCGGCTGGTGGCCAACAATCCCCGAATGGCGTGCGGGCGTGATTGGCTTCG
This sequence comes from Bryobacterales bacterium, assembly GCA_026129915.1. Classification (GTDB taxonomy): domain Bacteria; phylum Acidobacteriota; class Terriglobia; order Bryobacterales; family Bryobacteraceae; genus JACTMJ01. The sequence continues at coordinate 13,654 of JAHCHD010000032.1, read as the reverse complement.
CGGCGCTCTTTCCCGTTCTATTTGTGATGGGATGGACGCTCGACTTCTTCGGATTGCGCGAACTTTCCCGGCCCTGGTACCAGACACTGGCCATCACCGCCGGCACTTTCTTTGGGATCTTCTGGGTGGTGGCGCTGTCTGAGGAGTTCTTCCTGCGTGGATTGCTACAGCAGTGGCTGACGGAATGGCTGAGTTCGTTCCGCACTGGACTCATCGTAACCAGCCTGATCAGTGGCGCACTCCATCTGCCCTTCCGCGAATTCCCCAACTGGAAGTTCGCCCTGCTCGCCACAGTCGCTCACGCCGCCTATGGGCTAGTGTTCCAGCGAACCGGCGGCATCCGCGCCGCAATGGTGACGCATGCACTGGTGGTGACGGTCTGGCGGGTGTTTTTGGTGTAACGGTTCACCCCTTCAGGTGGACTGCCGCGTCCCGGCCGTCTGCCATTGCGCCGCCGGCAAATACGCCTGGGCGGCATCCAGGAACACCTGGGCGTGCGCGTCGACACTGTTAATGATGGGAAGGGAATAGCCCCCTCCCATACAAATCACCACCGGGACATCGTAGTTCCTGCAGGTCTCCAGCACAAATAGGTTGCGCTGGCGGAGGCCCTCGTGGGTAAGTGCCAGTTTGCCAAGCTTATCTTCCCGTAAACCGTCCACGCCCGCCTGGAAAAAGATCACCTCTGGTTCGAAATCGAGCACCCGGGGCATGCTGGCCATCAAGGCATCCAGAAATGCAGCATCGCCCGTATCGTTGGGCAGCGCCACGTCAATCCTGCTGCGCTGCTTGCGGAAGGGGAAATTGTGCGCGCCATGCATCGAGAATGTCAGCACGGCGGGATCATCTTCGTAAATCGCGGCCGTGCCGTCGCCTTGGTGCACGTCCAGATCCACCACTGCGGCACGCCTCAACCCTCGCGTCACACGCAGATGCTCAATGGCAACGGCGATGTCGTTAAACACGCAGAACCCGGAACCCTCGCCGGGGAAGGCATGGTGCGTCCCTCCCGCCAGATTGCCGCCAAAACCCTGGGTGAAGGCGTCCTCTGCGGCGGCCACCGCCCCGCCCACACTGGCCAGCGTGCGGTGGACAAGCGATGGAGACCAGGGAAATCCGATGCGGCGGACCGCCTGGGGCGAGAGGCTGCCCTCCAAAAAGCTGCGCACATAGTCGCGCGAATGCACCCGCAACAACTGCTGTTCCGTGGCGAAGGATGCGCACTCAAACCGAAACAGTCCCGTGAGCGCGAGTTTGTCCCGCACGAGGCGGTACTTCTCCATTGGGAACTTGTGGCCAACGGGGAGCGGGATGGCGTAGTTGTCGCAGTAATGGAGTCGCGGCTGCACGTCTCGTTCGATTCCCTAGCATAGCCAATCGCGCCACCAAGACGGCACGACGCCACCCGGTTAGCGCGAGCACAGGAGCATTGTCAAGGGGATGGCCTATAATGGGAGATGCTCCGGGGGCAGTGTATCCACAATTCTCCCGGCAAGCTTCCGCTCGCTCCCCGCGCGCTCATGGGCGTCGTGGTAGCGTTCAGTTTTTGGGAGGACGATGAGTCGCGAGGATTGTATTGAAGTCACCGGAAAAGTGCTGGAGAAGTTCCCTAGCGGACTTTTCAGTGTGCAGCTTGACCAGGATGAAGAGCGCGTGATTCTGGCCCACTTGGCCGGTAAGCTCCGCCGGCACCGCATTCGCGTGCTGGCCGGGGATCGCGTGACGCTGGAAATGTCGCCCTACGACCTCACTAAGGGTCGCATTACGTACCGCCACAAGTAGCCTGATTTCAGGAATCACCAACCCCTTGCCGCAGTCTGTGCGTTTCGGTGTAGCATAACCGGTAACAAGGATGCCCAACATTTGAAGCGAGTGCTATGTGTGCTAGGGACTCGCCCCGAAGCCATTAAGCTTGCGCCGCTCGTGCTCGAGTTGCGTGCGCACCCGGAGTCATTTGAGACCCACCTCTGCTCCACCGGGCAGCATGCCGATTTGCTGGAGCCCGTCTGGCGATGCTTTGGCATTCGGCCCGATACAAAACTAGAGTGCATGCGTCCCGGACAGAGCCTCGAATCGCTCACCGCGCGTATCCTCGATTCGCTGCCCGCGATATTCGAATCAACCCGCCCGGAACTGGTGATTGTGCAGGGCGACACCACAACGACGCTGTGCGCCGCGCAGTTGGCGTTTTATCGTCGCGTTCCCGTGGTGCATATCGAAGCTGGCTTGCGTACACACAATCCTTACATGCCGTTTCCCGAGGAGATGAACCGTACCCTGGTTTCACGTCTTGCCAGCTTACACTGTGCCCCCACGCAGAACGCCGCGCAGAACCTCTTGCGCGAAGGGATTCCCGCCGAGCGAGTCCACGTCACCGGCAACACCAGCATTGACGCCCTTCAGTGGGTGCTTGGCGCACTAGATAACGGCACACTGCAACCCGAGGCAACCTTCCCCCCCTCGGAGCGAAAACGTGTGGTGGCCACCATGCACCGGCGCGAATCATTTGGCGACCGTCTAGAGAGTGTCTGCCAAGCCCTGGTGCGACTGCTGGCCGAACATGAACTCGAACTCATTGTGCCTCTGCATCCGAATCCGGAAGCTGGCGCGAGAGTGGCTTCCCTGCTGCCTGAGCACCCGCATCTGTACCTTACCGCCCCGCTCGACTACGCGTCCTTCGTCGCGCTGATGCGAAGCGCGGACCTGCTGCTCACGGATTCGGGCGGCATTCAGGAGGAGGCCCCCTATCTGGGACGCCCCGTAGTGGTTGTGCGGGAATGCACAGAACGCCCGGAGGGAGTGGCTGCAGGAGTGGCCAGCGTGGTTGGCTTTGAGCCGGAATCAATTCTCGCTGCCTGTCGCGCGGCGCTTTTTCCAGCCGCGGATGCAGCCCAATCACCCGTGCGTCACGGCATTTATGGCGATGGCAGTGCCTGCCGGCAAATTCGCCACCTAATTGCCTCATTTCAGGGAAAATAATCTCTCTGGCGCGGACGCTTCCCGCCCGTTTTTCCCGGTCATTTTCCGCGAATGTCATCCGAATCCGACCTCGTGCTCCCTACAATCGCTGTGAAACGGGGGACGTGATGGCGAAATTACAGCCGCTGCCTGTCAAGAATCAACGACCAACCATTGCGCGACAAACCGGAAGCCTTTCCGCGTTCTTGCGCACCCGCCTCCTGGGCCAGGACCACGCGCTGGACGCGGTGGTGCCTTACCTGGAGATGTTCGAGGCCAACCTTAACCCGGTGGGGCGACCCGCCGGCATCTTTCTGCTACTGGGGCCAACCGGGACCGGGAAGACCCGCACCGCTGAAGTGGTTGCGGAAGCACTGCACGGGAGCGACCGGCAACTACTGCGCGTAGATTGCGGCGAGTACCAGCTAGATCACGAAGTGGCCAAGCTAGTGGGCGCTCCTCCAGGCTATCTAGGCCATCGCGAAACCCAGGCGGTCCTCTCTCAGCAAAGACTGGAGAGTATCAGCAGTGAATACTCCAGACTCTCGGTGGTGCTATTCGATGAAATCGAGAAAGCTGCGCCTTCGATGACGCGCATTCTGTTGGGTATCCTCGACAAGGCCTTTTTACGTACCGGCGACAACAATCCGGTGAGCTTCGAGAACTCCATCATCTTTCTTTCGTCGAACTTAGGCGTAAACGAGATGGCCCGGCTATCACGACAGGGAATGGGCTTCTTGCAGGGTTGCGAAGCCCTATCCAGTGGGACGGGTGCGGCCGAGGCGCGGGAGAGAAAGCTTCACGAAACCGCCATGTTCGCGGTACGCAAGCGCTTCGCCCCTGAGTTCCTGAATCGCATTGATGCGTTCCTGACGTACCGGCCCCTGGGTCGAGACACGCTGGAAGCGATTCTCGAACAGTTGTTGATGGACGTACAGGTGCACCTCGACGTGCGGCTGGGGCTCCAGACCTTCCAGCTTTGCTTCACCGACGAATGCCGCGAGTTTCTGCTGGAAACCGGCAGCAGCATAGAGTTCGGCGCCCGCGAGCTGAAACGCAGCATCCAGCACTGGGTGCTGCAGCCACTGGCCTCCATGGTGATTCACAAACAGGCGCCCCCGGCGCAACGGATGCAGGTGGACTTCTCGGCGAAAGAGGGCCGCACGGTGTTCCGGCTGCTACGCTAGGAACGAACAGGCAGGCTTCGTGTCAGGACAATTGGCCATCGTCTCCACGCCCATCGGCAACCTGGAAGACCTAACATTGCGCGCCGTCCGCGTCCTGCGCGAAGCCACACTCATCGCCTGCGAAGACACCCGCCATACCCGAAAACTGCTGGAGCACCTTGGCATCACCACACGCATGGTGAGCTACCACGAACACAACGAAACGGAGCGTGCAGGAGAGATTGTCGGCGCTATTCTCGAAGGCGCGCGTGTGGCGCTCGTCACCGATGCCGGCACGCCTCTGCTCTCTGACCCAGGCTATCGAGTGGTGCGTGCCGCCATCGATGCCGGGCTATCCGTAGAGGTAGTGCCCGGCCCGTCGGCATTGCTCACTGCCATCGCCGGCAGCGGCATCGGATGTAGCAGTTTCTACTTCGGCGGATTTCTGCCGGCGAAACGCACACAGCGGGATCGCCTGTTGGATGAATTCCGCCATTTGGACACCGCGCTCGTTTTTTACGAAGCGCCACATCGTGTGATCGAGACGCTAACGGCCATCGCCACGGCGATGCCCAACCGCAACGTTTGCGCCGCCCGGGAACTCACGAAGCTGCACGAAGAATGGCTGAGAGGGAGTGCAAACGACATTGCCAACACTCTTGCCGCTCGCGATACGGTCCGCGGCGAGTTCACCCTGGTGCTGTCCCGCGCCGAATCCCCAGTTCCTGGTTCAGCCGGTCGTTCTGTGGACGAGGCCATCGCAGAGGCACAGGCCGCCGGCCTTTCGCGCATGGATGCCATGAAGCAGGTCGCCCGCGCACGAGGTCTTTCGAAGCGTGAGCTCTACCAAATGCTCGAATCGGCAAAACACGGCGGCCCTCCCGAGTAGCTCAGCGTAGCCTTCCTGGCCCGGATGGGGATTCCGGACGTTGGCAAAGGCAGGCGACGGATCAACGGTACAATCGAAGCTTATGTCTTTATTGGTTGTTGGTTCGGTGGCCTATGATGGCCTGGAAACGCCACATGGCAAGGTGGATCGCATTCTTGGTGGAGCTGCTACATATATCGCCCTGGCGGCGAGCTACTTCACTCAGCCGCGCATCGTCGCGGTGGTGGGGGAGGATTTCGATGCGCAGGATGAACGCCTGCTGCTGGAACGGAAGATCGACCTGGAAGGCCTGGAACGAGTCCCCGGTAAGTGCTTCTTTTGGCAAGGTGTCTACTCCGCGGACATGAACTCGCGGACCACACTTCGGACAGACCTGAACGTGTTTGCCGGTTTCGACCCTAAGGTGCCGGAAAACTACAAGGACTCGTCTTTCGTGCTGCTTGGCAACATCCAGCCGGCTCTTCAGGCCAGCGTGCGCGCCCAAGTGCATGCACCCCAGTTTGTGGGTGGCGACACCATGAACTTCTGGATCAACGACTTCCGTGAAGACTTACTCAAGACCATCGCGCAGTGGGACCTGTTGATGATCAACGACAGCGAGTCAGTGGAACTTTCCGGAGAAACTAACCTGCGGAAGGCCGCGGAGTGTATTCATGCTTTGGGGCCCAAGTGGGTGGTGATCAAGCGCGGCGAATATGGCGCAGTGCTTTTCGAGAAGGGGAAGGGCCATTTTGCGGCGCCGGGCTACCTGCTGGATCAGGTAACCGATCCCACCGGCGCGGGGGACTGCTTTGCGGGTGGGTTCTTTGGGTGCCTGGCGGAGAGCCAGGACCGTGCAGGAAGTGCGGCTCTGTCGTCAGAGACGCTACGCCGCGCAGTGATCTATGGTTCCGTGATGGGGAGCTTTTGCTGTGAGCAGTTCGGGCCACGACGATTTGAGACCTTAACACGCGACGAGATTGATGCCCGATACCAGGAATTTGTGGACTTTACGCGCTTTGCCTGATCACCCATGAACAGAATCGCAATGCCCTGCGAAACGAACTGGACCCCGCGTCCGGCTCGCCAGCATCGCTCTAGGAAGTTGCTCGATCATCATGCCTCCAGTCGCTGAGGAAGCGCCGCGTCACTCGTGGGTTCCACCGCTCGTTGCCGCCCTGCTGCTGGCAATGCTCGCCGCAGGCGCGACCTGGTGGGTGCATCTGCAGGGCTATACCCAGTATTACGGCGACGCGCAGGCGCATCTGAACATCGCCCGTCGCGTGCTCGATTCGCAAACTCCTGACGCCATGCAAATCGGCACGGTGTGGCTGCCTTTGCCCCATCTGATGATGATGCCCCTGGCCAGCAACGACGAACTCTGGGCCAATGGGTTGGCGGGGGCGATACCCGCTAGCATCTGCTTCTGGCTGGCGGGGCTGATGCTGATGCTGGCCTGCCGGGATTACCTGGGGTCCACCTGGGCTGGCGTTACCGCCCTTGCCTTGTTCGCGCTGAACCCCAACCTGCTTTATCTGCAGGCGACCCCGATGACGGAACCGATGTTCTTCATGGCGCTATGCGGAATTCTATTTGGCTGTGTGCGATTTGCACGCCGGGCGCACCTAGGATGGGCGCTCTTCGTGGCCGTCTTTGCGCTTGCAGGTACGCTGATCCGTTACGACGGCTGGTTCCTGCTTCCACTGCTGGCGGTGTTCCTTTTGTGGAAAGGGGGCGCTCGCGGCTGGCGGGCAGCCCTGCTCTTCTGCGTGGTGGCGGGCGCTGGGCCGCTGTGGTGGCTGGCCCACAACTGGTGGTTCTGGGGAGATGCGTTGGAGTTCTATCACGGCCCTTACTCTGCTAAGGCCATCTATCTGAGACAAGTGGCGTCTGGGATGGAACCCTACCCTGGTGACGGGAGTTACCTGGAATCCGCCCGTTACTACCTGGCGGCGGCAAGTGCGGTGGCTGGGTGGCCACTGCTCTTAGCCGGGTTTCTGGGGGTGCTGACTCTACTTGTGAGAGGCCCCCGGTGGGCGGCCGCGTTGTTGGGGCTTCCCGCTGCGTTCTACATCCAGAGCATGCAGAACGCGGGAACTCCAATTTTCGTGCCCGAACTCTGGCCCAACGCCTACTACAACACGCGCTACGGCTTGGCGCTGTTGCCGCTAGCGTGTTTCGGTATGGCGGTGCTAGTGCGGCATGCGCCTGCGCGCTTCCGCCCGTTCGCGGCTTCCCTGGCAATTGTGGTGGGGTCGCTCCCGTGGTTGCTGAGCCCTGGCCTTGACAATTGGGTGGTGTGGAAAGAGTCCGCGGTGAATAGCCAGCAGCGCCGCCAGTGGTTGGGCGATGCCGCCACATACCTCAAGCGACTGCACCGGCCGGGGGAGGAGATTCTGCTGAGTTTTGGCGACCCCACCGGAGTCCTCCAGCTCGCCAAGATTCCGCTCCGAGAAAGTCTGCACGAGGGGAATCATCCCCGGTTTCGCGCTTCCCTGAACCGCCCGCAGTATTTTCTATGGAGTGAGTGGGCGCTCTGCCAGAGCGGAGATGCGGTGTCGCGCGCGATGCAGCGAGCGGTCGCGCGGGGAATGCTGTACGAGAAGGTACGTGAAATCCGCGCCCGGAATTCCGCGCCCCTGGAAATCTGGCGGCGTCGATCAGCGTTCGACCCGACGGACATGCGGCTCCCGCGCCATCTATTGCCTCCCCGCCTTCCAGCCGATCCGGTTGAGGAAATCGATCCCCTTGCAGAGGATGGCGCACCGTTGAGTGACAATGGAGAAGATCCTTAGCCATGCGAATTCCATTCCTGAAAGCAGAAGGTGCAGGGAACGACTTTCTGATTACCCCCGAAGAGGAGACGCCGGCCAACGGGCGGTGTGAGCTGGCCAAAGCCATTTGTCACCGCCACCTTGGAGTGGGTGCTGATGGATGGTATCTGGTGCGACGCGGCATGGTATCGACGACTGCCGGAAACACTGCCTTGGACGGCGTGGACGCCGAGATCCATCTGTATAATTCTGACGGATCGGAAGCGGAGCTTTCCGGTAACGGCACCCGCTGCGTGGTTGCCTGGCTAGCGTCAATAAGCCCCGGCAAGACGGATTTCCTGGTGCGCACAGGCGCCGGCCTACGCCACCTGCATCTGCTTGATTCGGTTGGGCAACAATTTCGTATCGGCATGCACATGGGAAATCCCCGGGTCTTCGAAGAAGAATCCATTGCCATCGGAGGCGAACCAGAACTTGCCGTGCGGGGAAACCGTGTAGACCCAGGTAATCCACAGTTTGCCGTAGAGGTGAACGACCTGAGCTTCCCGTGGAAGGAGCGTGGACTGCGGTTGGAGGGTCACCCCACCTTTCCGCAACGAAGCAACATCTCGTTCTACCGTGTCCTGAGTTCTCATTCCATTGAGGCGCGATTTTACGAACGGGGGGCTGGAGCCACACTCAGTTCCGGGACCGGTTCAACCGGAGCTCTGGCCGCGGCCATCGCGAAAGGGAAAGTGGCACTTCCCGCCGTCGTCGAAACCGAGGCTGGCCCCCTTCACTTTCGTAAGGACTCAGATGGGCTGATCTTGGAGGGCACGGCGACGCTACTGGCTGAAGGGTTCTATCATTGGGACGATGTGCGGCTCGAAACCGCGAAAGGCAGAAACTATGAGTCATAACGAACAGTTGCAGGCGAAGATAAGAGACCGCAGTGCGCATGTTGGAGTGCTTGGTTTGGGCTATGTGGGCCTTCCCCTCGCCGTCGAACTAGCCAAAGTAGGCTTCCATGTCACCGGGATCGACGTCACCCAGGAGAAGGTTGACCTTATCAACCGCGGCGTATCCTACGTACTGGATGTTCCGGAGAGCGAGCTCCGCCCGCTCGTGGAAAGCGGGCACCTGAAGGCCACTACAGACTTCAGCGTAATCTCCACCTTCGATACGGCAAATATTTGTGTCCCAACGCCTCTGCGCAAGACGAAGGACCCGGACATGAGCTTCGTGGTGGCCTGCACTGAGGAAATTGCCAGGTACCTCAAGGCCGGTACCCTGGTGATTCTCGAATCCACCACATACCCGGGGACTACGGAGGAATTGCTTCTGCCCACGCTGGAGCGATCGGGGCTGAAGGTGGGTGAGGATTTCTTCCTGTGCTTCTCGCCCGAGCGGGTGGATCCCGGTAATGAGAAGTTTCAGACGCGGAACATCCCCAAAGTCGTTGGCGGCATTACTGCGGCTTGCACGCAAGTCGGGGCGTTGTTCTACCAGCAGGCACTCGACGTCGTTGTCCCAGTGAGTTCCACCAGCGTTGCCGAGATGGTGAAACTGCTCGAAAACACCTTCCGTATGATCAACATCGGGATGGTGAACGAACTCGCTATGATGTGTGACCGAATGGGCGTGAACGTGTGGGAAGTGATCGATGCGGCCGCAACGAAGCCGTTCGGTTTTATGCCCTTCTATCCTGGGCCGGGCTTGGGCGGACACTGCATCCCGATTGACCCGTTCTATCTATCGTGGAAGACCAAGCAAGCGGGAATCGAAGCGCGCTTCATCGAACTGGCCGGCTACATCAACGGGCAAATGCCGCGATTTGTTGTGGACAAAATCGGTGACGCGCTAAACGAGCACTCGAAGCCGGTAAAAGGGAGCCACATCCATCTGTTAGGAGTTGCTTACAAGCGCGATATTGATGATCTTCGCGAGTCGCCGGCTCTGGATGTTGCCCACTTACTGCACCAGAGAGGTGCGCGGGTGACCTACAGCGACCCATACATTGCTCGTGCAGAGCACGAGGGTGTGCACCTGGAGCGGATGGGGGAAGACGAGGCATTGGCCGGGGCGGACTGCGTGGTGATTATTACTGACCATCGCAACGTGGATTATGCGAAGGTTGGAGCAACCGCCAAATTGATCGTAGATACCCGTAACGCCATGAAACATATTGGCGGCGATAACGTCGTCCGCCTCTAGCCGCGCGGTGCGGGAGAACTACGGCAAGCAGTGCAACAAGACGGCGGTCACGTTATCCGGGCCGCCTCTTTCTTTTGCCAGGGCGATCAGCTTATCCACTTTCTCTTCCACCGGGATTGACTCCGACAGAATTTCCTTGATATCAGGGTCGGGGACCGGGCCGCTCAAACCGTCGGAGCAGAGCAGGAGCTGATCGCCAACCTCCACCTCGCCCTGGTAGTTCTGAATCTTGATGCGCTCAGTGGTGCCAACCGCCATCGTAAGCACATGCTTATGGGGGAAGCGCTCAATTTCCTCGGCGGTCATTGGGGTGGTGGAGCACAGCTCGTTCAGGAGGGTCTGGTCGTAGGAAAGCTGGGTAATTTCACCTTCTCGAAACAGGTACGCGCGGCTATCTCCAACGTTGGAGATAAAGACGTCCGGGTGACGCAGCAGGGCGATCACCACGGTGGAGCCCATGCCCTTACAATCTGAACTCTCGCGAGCCTTCTCGAGAACTCGCTTGTTCGCGAGTCCGATGGCTTCGGCAATGATCGTTTGCGGATCCTTGTCGCCGTTCTTCTCTCGCAAGTATTCGGCGATGGATTCCGCGGTGATGGCCGAAGCAACTTCTCCACAGGCCGCACCACCCATTCCATCGGCAACCACAGCCAGCGAGAGCGCGGGGTCAATCAGCCACGCATCCTCGTTGTTCTTGCGGATATTACCCGGGTCAGTATTTCCCCACGCTTCAAACGATGGCATTTTGTATAGTCCAGGCCCGGAGGGTAAAGATTACCCTTCTCCTCCAGCAATTCTGCATGACATCACAATATAGCGAAATCCACGGCGATTTGGCGCATGTGGGCAAAGAAATTCGGCAAGAGTGCCAAAACCGTCAGTATAACGACGAGTTGGATTCATTTCATGCATCTACCGGCCATCGCCGATTCGATGGAGTTTCATCAGGTTTGTGCTGCCGGGAAGCCGTATGGGATGGGCAGCGACAAATACAACGCCGTCCCCCCTTCGCAATTGACCACGCGCCACCAAGGTCTGTTCCATCAAGGGCAACATTTCATCCGTAGTGCCGGCATTCTTCTCCAACACCGCGTGAACCCCGAAGACGGGTGCCAGCTTGCGCGCCGTTTCCTCCTCATGGGTGAACGCGTAAATAGGCTCGTTTGGGCGGTAGCGGGCTACCAGTCGCGCGCTGTAACCGCTGGACGTGAAGACGACGATCGCCTGGACGCGGGCGGCACGGGCGGCGTGGAATGCCATGTCGGCAATGATCTCGGCGTAGGTGGGGTTCGGACGATGCGGTGGCTTGCGCAGGAGATCGAAGCGCGCACTGCCCTCCACTTCGAGGGCGATCTTCGCCATCATGCGCACGGCGTCCATGGGGAACTTGCCCACTGATGTTTCGGCGGAGAGCATCACGGCATCGGTGCCGTCGTAGATGGCGTTGGCCACATCGCTCACCTCAGCGCGTGTGGGTGTGGAGGATTCGATCATTGACTCCAGCATCTGGGTAGCCGTGATGACGAAGCGATTGTGCCAGCGGGCGCGCTCGATAATCGACTTCTGAATGTGCGGGACGCGGGCCAAATCCATCTCGACGCCCAAGTCGCCCCGCGCCACCATCACGCCGTCGGTCTCAGTAAGAATGCCTTCCAGGTTGTCCCATGCCTGCGGCTTCTCGATCTTCGAAATGATGGGCATCTTCGAATCCCGCTTGCGCAGTTCTTCGCGCAACTCGCGCACATCGTCCGGGCTGCGCACGAAGGAAAGGGCCACGAAATCAAAACGTTCATCCACGGCAAAGCTTAAATCGCTGAGGTCTTTTTCTGTGAGTGAGGGTGCGCTCACCGCAACGTCCGGAAGGTTTATGCCCTTGTTATTTCCAATCAGGCCACCCTTCACGACATGACAATGCACACAGGGCGCCACCACAGAGATCACACGCAATTCCACTGCGCCATCGTTCAGCAGGATCTTTTCCCCAGGACCCACGTCGATGGTGAGGTTGGTGAAGTTGGTGCTTGCGATTTCCCGTGTGCCCAGCAACTCCTCCACCGTGATTGTGAACGTGTCCCCGGCGCGCAGAATCTCGCTCCCATTTGCAAAACGGCCAAGGCGGATCTTCGGACCCTGCAGGTCGAGCATGCACGCAACATTGCGCCCGATATCGCGGGCCACCTGCCGGACGGTTGCCAGCCTGCGGGCATGTTCCGCTTGGGTGCCGTGAGAGGCATTGAATCGAAAGAGGTCCACGCCAGCGGTAATGAGTTCCTCTACGATTTCGGGGCTTTCCGACGCAGGACCCAGTGTGGCGACGATCTTTGTTTGGCGCATGCGCTAAGATGGCTCCTTCCGCCCTTATGCCACTGTACCAAGCCATTCTTCTTGCCCTGTTACAAGGTTTCACGGAATTTCTTCCCATCAGCAGTTCCGCGCATCTTGCCCTGTGTCCCTGGTTATTGGGATGGGAAGATCAAGGTTTGACCTTCGATATCGCGTTGCATCTGGGGACCCTGCTGGCGGTGCTAGCCTATTTTGCCAGGGACTGGACATTCTTGCTGTTGCGCGGCTTCGGCGTGCACAGCCCGAAAGCACCTGCCTATGTGAACGAGAATCCCCAACTGCTGTGGCATCTGGCGGCAGCTACGTTGCCGGTGGGCGTGGTTGGCTTATTGCTGAAGGATATGGTGGAGACGGTACTTCGAAGCCCCTTCTCCATTGGCTTCATGCTCATCGCGGTAGGCCTGCTGATTGGGTACGCGGATCGTCGGGGCACGCGTAACAAGCAGATCGGAAGCATGAGCTTTGCGGATACGCTCACCATTGGCATTGCGCAGGCGCTGGCGGTAGTGCCGGGCACCTCGCGTAGTGGAATTACCATCGCCACTGCCCTACTTCGCAACCTCGACCGGGAATCCGCCGCGCGCTTCTCTTTCCTGCTCTCTACGCCGGCTATCGGAGGGGCGGCCCTGAAAGCGTTCTACGATATGACGAAAGCCGGAGGGTTAGAGCCAGGGATGGCGGCCCCCTTCCTGATTGGGATTCTGGTGAGTGGCGTCACGGGAATTCTGGTAATCGCTTTGTTTCTGCGCTACTTGCGCCGGAACACTTTGCGCTTTTTTGTTCTTTATCGCGTGATCTTTGGCATAATAATAGTGCTTCTTGCCTACTTTCGCCCTCCTGCTTTGTAGCCAAACGGGGGTGAGATGAGCGCACTCGTATGAGCGCATCGCCATCTATCCGCGCTTCGCACGCCATCCGGACTACCACCTCGCCTAGACGTTCGCGCTGGGTGGAGGGGGCAGGACTCTTGCTCTTCGCCCTGAGCGTGCTGGTCTGGTTGAGCCTGCTTACCTATTCTGTGGACGACCCCTCATGGAATTCGGCGGCTGGCACTGGCGGTGCACGCAACTGGGTTGGCGTCGCGGGTTCCTATGCCGCAGATCTTGCCCTGCAGTCGTTAGGGCTGGCGGCTTTCACGCTTCCTTTGTTTCTGCTCGCTCTTAGCCTTCGCTGGATTCGCTCCCAGGAAATTGGCTCCATCCCGGCTCGCCTTGTCGGAGCGATGTTGCTGCTGGTGGGCATGTGTACGGGACTCTCGTTCCTAACCGGCTGGCTTTGGTTTGAAGGGGCAGTGCAGAGTGGCGGTCTCTTAGGGCTGGTGGTTCGTGATGCGCTGGTCTTTTACCTGAACC
>JAHCHD010000319.1 GCA_026129915.1 Bryobacterales bacterium | reverse complement strand
GCGTGCTCTCGCCACCAGAGATATCGTCGCGAACGACAACCGTAACCGGGCCGGTGACCTCTTCGCGGACTTCGACGGGAGCCCCGGCGGCGGTCAGCGCTTGGATCTCGCTGGCGCTGAGAGCGTTGCGCGCAACTAACTCCGGGTCGACGGGTGCGAGGCGTTCCAGTAGCTGGATTCGCCGTGTAGCGGCGTCAGAGATACTGGCCGTGGCGGAGTTCGCCTTGCTTAACGGTGCGGTTGCGCCGGTTGTGACTGTAGCGCGAAGGCTTGCAGTGAGTTCCACCAGGGTAGCGCCCAGACGCCCGCGTTCGGCTCTTTCGCCGGAGGGCGATTGCGGAAATACGAGGGATGCGAGAGACAGAAATACGGTTAGTATGCAAAAGACTCGATTGCTGGTTTTCATCGTCCGAATGGTTCCACGTAAGCGCCTGGAGGAATCCGCCGTCCTCTACTTGATGTACGCGAAAACGGACGGTGAATACTCACACCCGGCCAGTTCCGGCGAATCGAGGAGCGTGAATCATGGCGAGGCGGATCGCGCGGATTCTCAGTCGCGATACAGACAGCGCGACAGTGGGCGTTTCCCACTGTCAGCGCCTGCGGGTTGGGAGACGATCCTGCTGTGAACTAGCGCACCGGCACCATCGGAACCATCAGCACCAGGGAGGGCTGCTGCTGCGCCTTCGTTCCTTCCCAGATGCTGGTCATATCCTGGATGGAGAGCGGTTCGAAACAGACGACAAGAGAGTCGTCGTCGCTGAGAACCATGGAGTCCGTCACGTGATTGTTGAGTTGTGTGGCTGGGATGACGGGTGAGTGGGCCAGCGTGCGTGCCGCCCAGCCCAATAACCGCTGCTGGTGCATCGCGCTGCCAGCCCAAGCAGTGAGCAGATAGTGGAGATCCAGGCGCAGCGGCGCACTTTCGCGCTCAACCTCCGACAGACGCACAGGCGGTATGTCGCGGAGGTTCCCGTTCACAACGGCACGAAACAGGTAGAGCGACACCGTATCCTTGGGAGGGTTGGCAAACTGCGAGGCCTGGAACAAAGCAACGCGTGAGTTCTCAAACTCTGTGTTTCGGCGCGCGGTTTCCAGAACTTCCACAAGCGCGCTGCTGACGGCGGCAATGGCTTCATAACCTGGCACTGTAGAGCCCCCTCCCAGAACCCCGAAATTCCGATACCCGTCCGATGGACACGCGCTAGCGACACGCCAGCTTGGGATGGACCCCCTGCGTGAGACAAAGCAAATCGGACAGGTCCCCGCTCGGCGCAAGTCGATTGTCTCGCTGGCGGGTCCAATTATCCTAGCAACAACCGTGGACGCGGAACCGCTTACCTTGATCCCAGGTCTCCACCCCCAGGTTGAGTTCCCTGAATCGACATCGAGGCCGAGACGGGTGGCCGTTGCTTCCCCGTAATTCGGAGTACGCCGGCAAGGATGGGAGCGCCGCGAAAGGTAGCATAATTGCAATCCGCCGTTCCGCTATTTCTATCTCTCTCACCCTGATTTCAAACATTGTTTGCCCCTTTCCATCCCGGCCCGCTACCCTGAAGGAATGGCGAAAAAAGAAAGCGGCCGCGTTTTGGTAACTGGCGGCGCGGGACTCATCGGGAGTGCCGTGGTCTGGCAGCTCAACCGGATGGGTGAGGACCGGATTTTAATTGCTGACCGGATGGACCGCAGCGAGAAGTGGCGCAATCTTGTGCCCCTCCACTTTGAGGACTACATCGATGGCAATGATCTGCTGGACCGCATCCAGTTTTCGCCGGACCTGCTTTCTGACGTCCATACCGTTTACCACCTCGGCGCCTGCTCGGCCACCACGGAAACGGACTCCGACTTTCTGATGCGCAACAACTTCGAGTTCACGAAGATTCTGGCTCAGTGGGCCGTGGCCACCGATGTGCGATTCGTCTATGCGTCTTCGGCCGCAACTTATGGCGCGCGCGAGGACGACTTCCGTGAGGAGCTGCCGCTCGATAGCCTGCGGCCCCTGAACATGTATGGCTATTCCAAGCACCTGTTTGACCAGTACGCAGCGGGCAGCGGCCTCCTGAATTACATCGTGGGGCTGAAGTACTTCAATGTCTTTGGACCCAACGAAGACCACAAGGGCGATATGCGCAGCGTGGTCCATAAGGCCTTTCACCAGATTCGGGACACCGGCAAGCTGGAACTCTTCCAAAGTCACCGGCCGGACTTCGAGCACGGCTGCCAGCAGCGCGACTTCCTCTA
>JAHCHD010000318.1 GCA_026129915.1 Bryobacterales bacterium | reverse complement strand
GAGATGCACCACTTGCGCGCCTCCTACAACTACCCCAGCCTGTGGCACCCGGCGGTTCTGTGGGTGCCCGTAGGCCTGGGACTTGCCGCCCTCGCCGCAGGGTGGAGCCTGCGCCGCCATCTGCCCGCGCCGGTGCTTTGGTTCGTGCTGGGTGCGCCCATCGTCGGCATCCTGTCGATCCCGTTCGCATGGCTAACCATGGAGCAGTTGCGGCTATTTCTGATGGCGCAATTGCAGCCTGCGCGGGCTATCGCTTTTATGTACAGCCTGGCGATCCCAGTGATTCTGGGAACAGGAGTGTTGAAAGCGCGCAAAGGCCGCTGGCTGGCATCCTGGTTCTGTTTCGTTGCCGGATTCTCGATCCCCTTCTGTAACCAACTGGTGTTCTTTGCGGGCGCCAACGGATGGCCCACCGCGCGATTTCGCTACCTGTGGGCACCCGCGCTGGCGCTGCTGGCCCTTCTAGTGTTCTGGCTTTGGAAGCGCCTGCGGCCAGTGGCAATCCTGCTGCTGGTGTTGCTGTCTGTGGCGCCTTTCGGAGTTCTGCGCGAGGTGCTTGGAACCAACGCCTTCGCCACCGACGCGCGCACGCCACAGGTGGCGGAACTGGCTGCCTGGGCGAGAGTGAACACACCCGCCGATGCCGTATTCGCGTTTCCCGGCTTCGGGCGAGGAAGCCAGCCGGGCGTGTTCCGTTCGCAGGCGCTGCGGGCTGTCTACACTGACTGGAAGTCCGGCGGTCAGGTGAATTTCAACGCGGATTTTGCCCGCCTCTGGTGGCAGCGCTGGAACGAGGTGATGACGGCCAAGGAGTTTTCAGTCGACCACGCCCCGCGCTTGATGGAATTGGGAATCGACTATGTGGTCATTCCCCCTGCCCAGGCCCCAGCAGAACCAACCGCATTGTTCCGCAACGACAGCTTCGCGGCCTATCGGACACAGGATCTGGCGCAGGCTGCAGGCGCAACTCGCCCATAGTCACTCGACAGCAGGCCGCCATAGGCTTAGTTTGCGGGTTTCGTCGCACATCGTGATCCGCACTCGGATGGCGTCCGCTGGCCACAAGCGCGGGAAGCGCTCGGCCCATTCCACCAGCATTACGGCGGCGCCGTCCTCCACTGCATCCAACAGGTCGTCAAGGCCGATTCCCCGCACCTCATGCTGAGTCTCCAGGCGATAGAGATCCAGGTGAAACACCGTACGGTGCGCACCCGCTGGCCCGCCTCGGTACTCGTGGACAATCGGAAAGGTGGGGCTGCTCACGTCCTCGGCGAGGGATGCGCCGAAGCCTTCCACAATTCCCTTGGCGAGCGTGGTCTTGCCAGCTCCCAGGTCGCCTTCGAGCAGCAGAATGTCGCCTGCCCGCATGCGCACCCCGATACGGCGGCCCAGATCCAGCATTTCTTCCTCGCTGGCCGCTACCAGAATCTCATTCGGATCCAGAGGCAACATGGCAGGCTGCGTCCCCATCTTCGCCTAGGCGCGCGCCACTGCCTTGAAGGCTGCCGGCAGGAATTCCAGCAGGTCAGTGGCCACGAGGCATGCCTCTCCCTTGCTGGCAGCACCCAAATCGCCGGCAAGCCCGTGCAGGTACACAGCAGCGGCTACGGCCAACTTAGGCTGGCTGGGGTATTGGGCCAGCAGGGATGCCACCATGCCGCAAAGTACGTCGCCGCTGCCGGCTGTAGCCATGCCTGGGTTGCCGGTGGGGTTCACCCACATTTCCTCGTCTGGGAAAGCAATCACCGTTTGCTGGCCTTTCAATACCACCGTGGCATTGCGTGCAACGGCCAGTTCGCGAGCGCGCTCCAGGCGATTCGCCTGAATATCGGCCGTGGTAGTCTTCATCAGCCGGGCCATCTCGCCAGGATGCGGGGTAAGCACCAGCAAGCCATCGCCGGGCCACTGCGATTCGAGGGCCAGCAGATTGAGCGCGTCGGCGTCCAGCACCAGTGGGGTAGGCACGCTGGCCAGCAGACTGAGCATCATGCTGCGGGTATCCTCCACCACCCCCAAACCTGGTCCCGCGGCAATCACGCTCTTACCGCCTAGCACGTCGTCGCCAGCGGGGCCATCGAGCGACGTTCCATCGAGAAATCCATCGGCGGTTTCGAGCAGTGGCACCGACATCAGTTCCGGCGCAAGTGAATTCAATCCTCCCAGCGTGCTGGCTGAAGAGGCCACCGTCACCAGCCCTGCGCCAGCGCGCAGCGCGGCCATCCCCGCCATACCCACCGCGCCAGATTTTCCTCGAGACCCGCCAATCACCA
>JAHCHD010000317.1 GCA_026129915.1 Bryobacterales bacterium | reverse complement strand
CAGCAGCCTCTCGGACCGAATTCCGCCACCCTCGGGCCCATCTATACCACCGTCACGCCACTTCCAGATAACCTGCTCATCTCTTGAAAGCACTGAAACCAAGGCACCTACAGCTCCAGCGCCAAACCCACCTTGCGCCAGATCGCCAATATTCCCGCGCGTCGCCCGTCCCAGCCCCAACGGGGCGACAGAATTGTTGCCATGGGTGCCGCGAGCAACGCGAGCAGAAGTCCGGGACCAGGCAACGCGATCACCTTTTGGCAGCCGGCGTCCGCCTCGCCAGCGCGTTCCTCACGCCTGTTCGCAAATTCCCGATAGCATCCTAAAGCCACCTTCCCACAATCACTTACAGCCACGCCGAATGTAGCCAGCCCTGCCCCGGCCATCTACTCACGCCGGACAGCCCGCTTCCATCACGCCGGATGCACACGCGGGCCCCATCGCGTGCGCCACCCGCATGCCAGCCTCCGCTGCCCCCTCGCCGCACGACCAGAGGCGCAGTTGCGTGCGGCCCTATTGCTCGGCGGGAGGTGAATTGGAGCATATGGAGTCCTTGCTCAGCCACGTGTCGATGTAAACCACAAAGCGCTACCTCGGATGCAGGCAGCGAATCAGGGCGCCGTCAACGACTGGCTCGGAATCGAACCGCCGGGACTGCCGGCCTGCAGAGGCCGTGTGCTCAGCCTGCGGCTCGCCGGCGGCCAGGACACGTTTCGTAAACCGAGTGGCGCTTTTCTCGATGTAATGCCCCAGAACCTTCCCATGCCCAGGTAACCTTCCGCCAAAAACTGCGTATACTGCCCGGAAGCGATATGGGGCCGAGAGAAGCAGCCATCTTCGAGGAGTTGTACCGTTGCTACGCGGATGATGTTTTTCGGTTCGCCCTCTATCTATCGGGGAATTGGGCGTTGGCGCAGGACCTGACGTCGGAAACATTCGTTCGCGCCTGGAGTGCAGCTACGCCGGTACAGGTTGTCACAGCAAAGGCTTACTTGTTTGCCATCGCGCGCAATCTGTTTCTGGATTCACTTCGCCGGGAGCCGCCCCAGGCAGAACTTCCCGCAAGTCTGAGAGCCACTCCGGCGCTATCGCCCGAAGTTCGGGAAGAACTCAGGCAGACGCTTGATGACCTGAAGCAGATCGCAGAGGGTGACCGCAGCGCCTTGGTAATGGCGGTGTTTGAAGAGATGAGTCATGAAGAGGTCGCCAGGGCTCTCTGCGTGAGCATCGGGGCGGTCAAGTCTCGAATTTTTAGGGCGCGGTTGCGCTTGATTGAACTGAGACAAAAACGACTGGTTGGGAGCATGACATGAACGTAACGAGAGAAGTGATCAAGGACCTGCTTCCTCTGTACCAAGAGGGCGAGGTCAGCCCGGATACCCGGCGGCTGGTCGAAGAGTATTTGGCGACAGATTCAGAGCTGCGAGATCAAATCGCGGCCCCAGCCTACGGGCAACAGCGCCTGCGCGTGCGGGCGGAGGTCGACTCAGCGCTCGCGACGTTGGAGCGAACAAAACGTGCCCTTCGGAAGCAGAAGTGGCTGCAGTTCTTCGCGCTGCTGCTCACGTTGGCTCCCTTTACTTCGTATGGGACTAGTGGACAGCTGAAGTTTATGGTGCTGAGAGATGCGCCGTTGTCGCTGATCCCGTTGTGGGGAGGGGCCGCCATATTGTGGGTCTACTATCTGAAGTCGCGCCGATCGGGAGTATCAGCGTAAGACAAAATGGTGTCAGCCAACGAGCCTTCCATGAGATGGCTGTCTCTGGTCAACCGAGATCTTCGCGATTCGCCATCAGGCAATTCGCCATCACGCTTTCACCTCTTGGCATCCGAAGTCCGCCGAGCCAGCACGGCCCCGGCCTTGCACTCCCACCGGACGGCCCGCTACCAGTACGACGAATGCAAAGGCATGCCCCGTGGCCCCGTACCGCCGGAATCGCAGCGCACACTGCCAGCCGACGCGGCTTCGATCCAGCCCGCGGCGGAGCCAGGGCGCCTCGCCATGGATAGCCCTGCGGCGTAAGCCCCGGGGGAAAGCATCTGCCTCGCGCAGCGAGACCATGTCCCCTTTGCCCCATTTGGCAAAGGGGACAACACCATCTCCGGCCACATACGAACCACCCACCACGCATTTTTCCGCGGTTTGCGATTTCTATCTCTGCTATTTGCAACGGCGTAGCGCCTTAACACCGTTAACCTGCGCCGTCCCGCCCTTACAATCCCTGCGAGGTGAACCCAATGCAGACAACGACCTTCTCCGCCCCGCAGCAAGCCGTCCTTGACGCCATCGCCCAAGGGGT
>JAHCHD010000316.1 GCA_026129915.1 Bryobacterales bacterium | reverse complement strand
TGACCCGCGCATTGAAGGCAAGGACCCCTGGCAGGATTACACCTATCGGCAGACCATCGGCTTTGGCGCCAGCATGAACCTCAGCCTGCCGCAATCAGTCCGCGACGCAGCAGCGGAAGCGGCCTCGCACAAGCCTGAATGACGGAGCGACAGGTTGTGCCGGCGAACGGCATTCCAATCTCTTCCGATTGTGCAGGCAGGCTGCAAAGGTCTCAGGCCTTTCGCGCAAGCACCAAAGCGTTGGCATTTTCCGTTGCAGTTCCCTCCGTGCACCGCTTCATCGCTTGCATTGTTGGCGATGGATCGCTTCCCGCAGGCGATCCCGTCGCTGTCGGTCGGTCTGCGGCTGTCCATCGCCAGACTCATCCTCCACCGCGAGTATGTCAGCGGCTTCGCGTTCCTCGGCCACATACCGGGCCGACGGCTGCACCAGTTCCTGCAGTTCGAGAAGTGATCCGCCAAGCGACCGTTTGGAATCAGTTACCTCGCTAACAATCAGATACCCACGGTCCTCCATCCACGACAAACCTTTGCGCAGCAAAAGGACAAGCAGCAGCATGCCGGCAGGCAAGCCGAAAAGAACCACAGCCATCAATTCGAGTGACTCCATGAAACCCCCAGTTCCGGTTGATTTCAAACTGAGACGGGACGCGGTGGCGCAAGTCGGGTGGGCCACTGCACCATCCGAGTCCTGGATGAAAGAGGAGAAGGAAGCCTGGGGATGTGAAGGCGCCCCAGTAACCAGAGAGCTAGGCGGGGGGCGCCCGGCCAGGGGTGAGACAAGGGAATCGTTCGCTGTGGAACGACCCCTCACGGTGGCGGGGTAGCAGGCTAGATTGCACCAGCGCCAGGGCGACAATTAACGCAACCGGCAGCGCATACGCAACTGAACCTCCGCCGGTTTGTGTCCCACCCACAGCGAGTAGCAACACCGCGAGAGCAGCAATCAGCGCAACCAGGATGCGCAACGACCTCGCGGAATGTATCGAGGAGATCACAATTTGAGCTGAGTATACTCTAGCGAATCCGGCTGTGTACACCGCGGCAAGTGCCTTTGCATCTCCTGGGATCCGGGCATGCATAACTCTTTTCTCCGGTCTGCTCATGCCTAGGCTCCTGATGGCTTCAGGTATCGGAAGGCGGGTTCGCCCCTATCCAGTGCATTGCTGTTCCTTTGGCAATACATGCCCAAAAGACGCCTAGCGACGTGAGCGCGAGTATCCCTCAGTCCTCGTCCCCAAGCACACGCAGGCCACGCGTTTCCGCTGTCGTCCCCACCGACCGTGGACTCGAACGGGGATCAGCGTTGTCTGGACAACCTAAGGCTCTCGGCAACTGTGCCTGCATGCGGAGGGGTGCTTTCTCATGAACCTGCAAAGCCCAGGCTCGCACCGATGATCATCGTAAGCCTCTACAGGTATGCGGCTTGCCGCGGATCCATGGCAATCTGGAAATCATGACGAGAATTACCGTGTGCAGGCTGGGGGCTGAGGATCATGAGCTTGCCCGGTGCATGTTCGTGCTTCTCGCGGAGGTGTTTGAGGAGGATTGCTGCGAACTGAGTTCCCAATACATCAGTGGCTTGCTTGGCCGGAACGAGTTCTGGGCCATTGCAGCTGTTGATGGAAACAATGTGGTGGGCGGCCTTACCGCGCACGTGTTGCCCATGACACGCAGCGAGTCGTCGGAAGCCATGATTTACGACATCGCCGTACGAGAGGATTAGCGGCGGCGAGGCGTTGGACGGGAGTTGGTAACCGCGCTGCGCGAAGGTGTGGCGAACGACGGAATCACTGAGACCTTCGTCCTGGCAGACGATGAAGACACCCATGCGCTTGACTTCTACCGGGCGATAGGAGGAGCGGCGGCTCCCGTGACTGCGTTTACGCTGTCCACGGACGGAGAGACTGGTCTGAACCCAACCTCTTTTCCCTCGACCCTGAATCGGCCTTAGCGCACTCTGTTCCCTGCGGAGATATCACTACGGGAAGGTCACCGCGGGAAGTTCACTGCGGGAAGGTAAACATCTCTGTGATGAGGGGTTGGCACCGCTGCTCGATGTGCGTCATGAGATCAGCGTCCTTCACGACCTGCTGGAAGACAACATCCATGGGAGTGCCAGTCAGGAACGCTTCGATGCGCTCAGGCTTGCCGCCCTGGCTGGTGAAGGGCTGGCGAAGAAACACGATGGCAAGGGTGACTCCTGCGGTGGCCATCGCCCCGGCTACCCTGGTCCGCTGGTCGTTGACTTCGTTCTGCTGGTTGACCGTTGCCCAATTGCAGACCTGGTAGCGCGCCATGGCATCGAGGTGCCGGTCGGCCGCATCAGGCAGAC
>JAHCHD010000315.1 GCA_026129915.1 Bryobacterales bacterium | reverse complement strand
GCCAACCTAAGGAGAATACCGTGTCAGTGGTTGCAGGAATCGATTTGGGTGGGACGGCCATTAACTATACGCTTGTGAACGCAGAGGGCAAGTTCCTGATTGACGGCCTTTGCGAGCATCCTGCACGATCGAAGGAAGGTCCGGCGGTGTGCCTCGCCCAAATCGCGGATGGCCTGGAAATTGCCGCCAAGCAGGCTGGCATGACGATGGATGCGATTTCTGTGGTTGGTCTGGATACGCCCGGCCCCGCCAGCGCCACAGGGGTGCTCAGTGCGAAAGGTTCCACCAATTTCGTGCATGTGGAGTGGGCCGGATTCGACATCCGCGACCAACTGGCGCGGAAGCTCGGCAAGCCGGTGACCTACCTCAATGATGGCAATGCGGGCGCATTGTGGGGCCACTACGCCATCTTCGGCGCGGATCGCCTTGCCACCTCGATCTCCGCCATCATCGGCACCGGGTTGGGCGGCGGCGTGATTGTGGAAGGCAATGTAGTAAAGGGCCGCATGGGTTTTGGCGGAGAGCTTGGCCATGTTCTGATTCCCTACCAAAGCATTCCTGGCATTGAAGGGCTGCACCCGGTGTGCAATTGCGGTCGCACGGGCGACCTGGAAGCTCTATGCTCGTTGACAGCTATCGGGAAGTCGTTGCTGCCGTACTTCCTGGCGAAGCATCCTCACCATGAACTTGCCGCAATCGGCGATACCTACGCGGCCGCCAAGAAGGTACGGGGCATGGCCGAAAAGGGCGATGCCCTCTGCCGTGACGTGTTCCGGGTGCAGGCCAACGCCTTGGGTTTGTTCTTCGACCAGATGATTAATACCTTCGACCCGGACGCGCTGATCATTGGCGGTGGCGCCCTCGAAACCGGCCCCGAGTTCCAGGAGTGGTTCCTGGGCGAAGTGCGGGCGATGATGCCTGGCCAGCGTGAGGAACAGGTGGACATCCAGATTCATGTGATGCCCAACGGGGATACGGCGGGTGCGCGCGGTGCGGCCATTGAAGCCATGAAGCTGGCACGCGAGGGTGGACTGCTCTAGGCATCTGGCGAAGCTACACCGGAAACATCGGTACCCAGGTTCGAGGGTAGGCCAGGATCCCCGGTGGGTCGAGGATTTCCAGAACCTTCGACCGATAGGTGCCTTAACGAAACGAGAGGGTTTCATGCAAATGCAATCCAGCCTGGTGTGCTGCGGCAACTGTGGGGCGGAAAGTCGCTTCCCGTTTCTGTTGCATGCGGAGGAACTGGAACCTCCTGACCTGGATACCCGACCCGGCGAGGAACTGCGTTTGAGTATCGGTTCCTGGGTGGCCCGGTGCCCCTTCTGCGGGTACTGCGCCGGGGACATTAGCAGCATTCATGAACTTGCCGGACCCGTTGTGGACAGCGAGGGCTATCACCGGCAACTCCAGGACAGCCGGTTTCCTGATAAGGCCAACGACTTCGTCTGCCATGCCCTGATCCTGGAGCGAACCGGGCAATACGCCGATGCCGGATGGACCATGCTGCATGCGGCTTGGGTCTGCGATGACCATGGCCGGCTCGACGCGGCGGACCTGTGCCGCCAAGGAGCACTGCGCGCTTGGACAGTTGGCAAGGCTCATGGCCAGGCCTTTCATGAAAGCCACGCATCGGAGTTCCTGATTGTAAGCGACGTTCACCGTCGCCTGGGTGAGTTTGAGCACGCGCTGACGGCATGCAACGAGGGGTGTGAGGCGGAGAATCTGCCCGAGTTGCTTGACCATTGCTTTCGCCTGGAGCGCTCGCTCATCTCTCGCAAAGAGAAGGGACGGGGTTCCATGCGGGATCTCGCCATCTACCGTGGGGCAAACGCTTCGCCTCGGGAGGAACCGCAATGAAACGGAAGGTGACGCCCCTGCCGGGCGAACGGCGACTGCGTGACCTTGCGGGGGTAGGGAAGAAAACGATCGAGGATTTCGATGCACTGGGCGTTGGCAGCGTTGCCCAGTTGGCCAAGCGAAATCCGCAGGCGCTCTTCCAAAAACTTTGCGAGTTGAAAGGCCAGCGGATTGACCCTTGCTGCCTGGACGTCTTCGTGTGCGCGGTGGCGCAGGCGCGCAATCCCAGCCTTCCTGCCGACCAGCGGAACTGGTGGTATTGGAGCCGGGTGCGCAAGGGTGAGATCCCTGCTCCCGAGTAGCCGTCCCCCATCCGCTCTAGGCCTTGGGGCGATAAGGGTTACTCGCGGTGTCATACCACGCGAGCAGACGGTCTTTCATTTCGCGGTGAGGGCGCGTGACGCCACCCGGCGACTTCACCAGCAGATTGCGGGTTTCCAGCGGGTCCGCCTGCATATCGTAGAGTTCTTCAATG
>JAHCHD010000314.1 GCA_026129915.1 Bryobacterales bacterium | reverse complement strand
ACAGCAACCAGAGGGTCTTAACGAGTTGCTTGAAGTGTCAGATCGGCTTGATGAAAAGACTTCTTCTGCGCTGATAGAGAATGTGGGGTGGGTACTCCTGAATTTTAGGGAGTCATCTCCGGTCGCATTAGAAGGTCTAGCTCGCCTGGCTTCTGAATCGCGGCATTTTTACACTCGCCATTGCGCAGCCAACGCACTTGTTGTAATACACACCGAGGAATCGTGGCCATATTTGTCTGGGCTTCTTTATAGTGAGGATAAGTCTATCCGATTTTTGGCTATTAGCGGTCTGCAACAAATTGTAGACGCAGGAATGGATCTGGAATCTCCAAGATTTGAAGTGGCTATCCTGCGTGATGGAAAACCGGTCCAGCGTCAGCGGCGGACGCGCCCGCAAGTCGATGAAGGCTATCGATTTAGAGAGTCAGCCAAAGTTGTTGAGAATGAGTCCGCATTGGTCGGGTATTGGCGATCATACGCTTCGGTGAATCAGTAGGACCGCATTTACGGATTCGTTCGTGGATCCCGCGAATTCCGAATTCAGGGACCGAATTCATGGACGAGTCGGGACAGACAGCCGTCTCATGGAAGCCTCCGTGATTCCGGGTTATTCCGTGAGAACTTTCGGTTCCTCGGCTGACTATAGGGTCGTATGCCACGCATAGCCAGAATTGTCGCCGTGGACGTTCCGCACCACGTCACCCAGAGGGGCAATCACCGTGCGCAAGTCTTCTTTTCGAATCAGGACCGGCAGCTTCCTGTGCCCAAAGCCATGGAGGCACCACCGCCGCCAACGCCGCGTAGAGCGTGAGTACGGGCCAATCCTCAATTCATAGCGACAGCGTCTACGCGGTCGAGCCGGATCACAATCCGGGAGTGGGTCTGGTTCCGGACCTCCACCACATCATCGCCGGTGATCTTCATCACCACGCCGGCAACCGTCTGGCCGCCCACATAAAAGACGAGGCCTTTCTTATCGGCCTGGCTGGCTTGCAGCAATTCAGTAAAAGGATGCATGGAGGTCTCCTGGGAAAACGCGCCCGGCGCTATGGCCACGGTTGCGGCTACGGCGGCAGCGCCGCCCAACAGGCTGCGCCGGGGTATGGGATTGAGGCTGGTCTTTTTCAACATCGGTGCCTACTAGCAATTACGTAAAATGGAGCTGTTTTCGATCAGCAACTCGCGGAACCGCGCAAAAAGGCCATTTGTCGCCACAGGGAGGCCCTCAAGAACGGCCGGCTTCAGCCCCAGCTGCCGCGGCCACTCCTCGCGGCGAATCCCAATCAAAGACCCACCGTCTATCACCAGGCTCTTATCCTTTTTCCACTGCATCGGGCAAGCGATGCCGTGGCGATTCCCCGGGGGAAGCAGCGTGGGTCTTGGGCTTCGGTTTGCGGCCCCGTTTCTGCGGAACGAGATTGCGTTCCAGCTTTGCCTCCAGTTCGGCGACGAAGTCCTTGCTGCCGAACGGTCGGCCCGTTCGGGTGGCTTCGCACAGCCGGTCCAGGTCGCCGGAGAAACGGAGGCCCAATCCGAGGATCTCGCGCCACTTTGGGGCTGGGTAGCGTTCGGCCCAGGCGCGGTGGTCCAACCATTCCGGCGCTGGGGTGAGGCCGGTGTGGGCACGGGCGCTTGACCAAGGGCAGTCCAGAACCGAAGCGACCATCCCCGCGCGGACGGGTAGAGTCGAGGAAAGGCGCGGTGCGTGGAGCGCCCGTTTCCTTTCCCCGCTCATCAAACCGGACGTGCGGATTTCCCGCATCCGGCTTTCCGACGGACTTCCCGACAGACTCACGTGAGCGGAGGCCGGCGCAGCAGTTTCACCCCCGGCGATCCGAAGATAACTTCCTTCGGAAACCGCCGAGTGGCTCCTTGGCGGACCTTATGGCGCCGCCGCAGAAAATGCCGCACCCCTCCTCCACATGGTGGTTCACCAGCGCATAAGCCTTGCCCAAACTTCCATGGAGTTCCGGGAAGTACTGGGGACATTCGACTCAACCTCGACACTCCCCCGACGCGGCTGCCATTCGCCGAGCACCGATGTTCCTCCAAGACGTTCGCAGGGCTCGTGCTGTGTCTCCGAAACCCTCACCAACCGTCCGCGTTGCTGCCAGAATGAATGCATGCGTCGACGATGGCAACGCAAGCTCCGCAAGCGCCTACGTCAGCGAGGTCCGTCTCTATCGGCACTGGCCGCGATCGTGGCGTCGCCAGAGCGCAAGCACCAGTCCGTGGCCGCGGCTCTGCGGGGAATCGCCCTCGATCCGGCGCAAGGCCACTCCGTTCGCAGAGAAGCGGTCCACTTGCTATACCGTGTGGCTGATCGCCAAATTGTTGC
>JAHCHD010000313.1 GCA_026129915.1 Bryobacterales bacterium | reverse complement strand
TCTATTACGAGCACCCCAACGAAGATCCGAAACAATTGATGAACCTGCCGGAGACCGTGGACGCGATCGGCGCCGAGGAGATCCGGGAAGCCGCGCGTCAGTACCTGAACGCGGAACGCTACATCGATGTGACACTCTACCCTGAGAACTTTGAGGTGCCGGCCGATAAGTAGGCAGCCCTGCTCCCGGTTGTACCCTGTGTTTGCCAATTGGGCGGGATTCGCTTAACCGGCGGGTCCCGCTCTCGCGTATCATAGCTGCTAGTTCACTCTGGGGAGCAATGAGAATCTGAATGGCGTTCCGTCTTTTGTTGTCGTTTGGCCTGCTGGCCGTATGGATTGGTGCCACGGGCTGCGGCTCTAGTTCCCCGCGCAATGTCGATTGGCGGTTCTACGGCGGAAACGAAACCAACTCCCGCTATTCCTCCCTGGCTCAAATCAATCCCGACAACGTGGGCAAACTGAAGGTGGCCTGGACATACGACACGGGCGACGCCTTCAAGGATTCGGAGATGCAGTGCAACCCGCTGGTGATCAACGGGGTGCTCTACGGCCTGTCGCCCACGTTGCGCGTGTTCGCTCTTGATGCCGCCACTGGCAAGGAAATCTGGAGCTTTGACCCTTATCATGGCAAGTTCCGTCCCGGCAAGAAACGCAGCCGCGGATTGCACTTCTGGGAAGAGGGCGTCGATCGCCGTATCTTCATCGCGGCCGAAGAGTGGCTCTATGCCCTCGATGCCAGCTCCGGTAAACCGGTACCCGCATTCGGGCAGGACGGCCGCATCAACCTGAAGGAGGGCCTCGGCAGAGACTTCGACACCTTCACCATTTCTCTCTCCAGCCCCGGCGTCATCTACAACAACAAGCTGATTGTGGGCAGCATCTTGAGTGAAGGCTTGCCAGCCGGTCCAGGAGACATTCGCGCTTATGACGTCCGCACAGGCGAACGCAAGTGGCAGTTCCACACCATCCCCCACCCCGGCGAGTTCGGCTACGACACCTGGCCGCCGGAGGCCTGGAAAACCCTCGGTGGAGCGAACAACTGGAGTGGCCTCACGCTTGACCGCCAGCGGGGCATCGTCTTTGTGCCCACGGGGTCAGCTACCTACGATTTCTACGGGGCCAACCGACACGGCGACAACCTCTTTGCGAATTCGCTGGTTGCCCTGAACGCGGAAACCGGAGAACGTATTTGGCACTTCCAGTTCGTGAAACACGACACTTGGGACCGCGACCTCCCCGCGCCGCCCGCGCTCGTAACGGTTGAGCGCGACGGACAGAAAATTGACGCAGTCGCCCAAGCCACTAAGTCCGGCCA
Source organism: Bryobacterales bacterium (assembly GCA_026129915.1). Classification (GTDB taxonomy): domain Bacteria; phylum Acidobacteriota; class Terriglobia; order Bryobacterales; family Bryobacteraceae; genus JACTMJ01. The sequence goes on along the minus strand of JAHCHD010000313.1, from coordinate 1,035 downwards.
CGTATGGGTGTTCAACCGCGAGACCGGCGAGTCCCTGTTTCCCTTCGAGGAAATCGACGTTCCAGCCTCAGACATCCCTGGCGAAAAGCTCGCCGCCAGGCAGGTGCTACCCCTGAAACCCGCACCTTTCGCTCGGCAGCAATTTACCGAAGAAATCATCAGCAAACGTACGCCCGAGGTGCATGCTGACCTGCTGGCGCGCTTCCGCACTTACCGCAACGGTCCGCAGTTCACCCCGTCCAGTTTGCAGGGCACCTTCCTGCTGCCTGGCTATGACGGAGGTGCCGAGTGGGGCGGCCAGGCCTTCGACCCCGAAACCGGCCTCTACTACGTAAACTCCAACGAGATGGCCTGGTTGGTGAAGCTGGTCGAGCGCAAGCCCTCCAGCGGCTCCCAGACCGGCAAGTCGCTCTACTCCGCCAACTGTGCAAGCTGTCACAAGGAAGACCTCACCGGCGTGCCTCCCGAGTTTCCTGGCCTGCTGCAATTGGCCTCGCGAATGAGCCGCGAAGATCTCGATGATGTCATCCGCACCGGTCGTGGCCGAATGCCCGGATTTGCCCACCTTCGCGATTTCCGGATTGCCGCCATTTCCCGTTACTTGCTGAACGGCGAGGATATCCGTGTGCCGGACGCCGCCGACAAGAACTCCCCCTACTTCCTGCGGTACAACCTGGATGGCTATACTCGATTTGAAGATAAGGACGGCTACCCGGCGATTACCCCGCCTTGGGGTACGCTCACTGCCATCAACCTCAATTCGGGAGATCACGTCTGGCAAAGGCCCCTGGGCGAGATTCCCGCTCTGGCCGCCCAGGGACTCAAAGACACTGGCAGTGAGAACTACGGAGGCCCCGTGGTAACTGCGGGCGGCCTGCTATTCATCGCCGCTACCAACTACGACAAGAAGATCCGCGCCTTCGACAAACTCAATGGGAAGCTTCTGTGGCAGCACGATCTGCCTGCGTCCGGAAATGCTACCCCGGCGGTCTACATGGTGAATGGAAAGCAATTCCTGGTGATCGCCGCGGGCGG
>JAHCHD010000312.1 GCA_026129915.1 Bryobacterales bacterium | reverse complement strand
ACCGTGTAAACCGCAGACCCATCCTGCCCGCAAAACCCCCGCATTTCCGGAAAGGTCCTCCGCATCCGCGTCGAGCCTCGAGCACGGTTGCTGCAAGAAGGTCCAGATAGGGCATCCCATCGCAATGGTCATCGAATCCAGCCGCGCCGAACCGTCATCTTTGGAGTGGTTTCTGAAGAGCAGCACCCGAGGATTTGCAGTTGGGCCTCGCCGGAATACCGGGCAAGGATATCCAGCTAAGCCGAACGGTCCTCGTCGTCATCGAAGACATCGCGTTGAAAGCTGTCGCGCCGGGTGATACGTTGCGGACAGCCAACATCCGCCACCCGTTGTAGTTGTGCCATCGAGGGGATAGTGCCGCCAGCGCCAGAATATTCTCACCCCCAATGGGCATTGAGTCGCCGGATGCGAACTAGGGAGACGTATTCACGCGCAGGCAGGACGCGCGAGTTCGCTACGGTTCGGTTCTGCTTCATGCAGCCGGATTCTGCACCAGTTCGCAAGTTGACATCCGGGTTGTCGTCCTTTTGTAAGTCTATCGGCCACGCAGTCGCCCCAATCCCGCGCAACCCAACCCTACCGCCAGCCGATGATAGCCACGAGGCTCCAATCTCCCTGGGGTGGTCGGCCGGGTATCTTCGCTCCCACCCTATCCGGCGCTTTGCCGCCTTACCGTTTCACCAGTTCCACGCGACGATTCACTGCCCTGCCCGACGCGGTGCGGTTGTCGCTGATGGGCCGCTCCTGCCCATAACCCGCTGCTACCAGGCGGTTCGCCGCGATGCCCTTGGCTACGATGGCCACCACCACTGACTTCGCCCGGGCTTCGGACAGCGTCTTGTTGCCCTCCGCGGTACCTGTATTGTCTGTGTGTCCTTCCACGCCCACCATCAGCGCCGGTTGGGATTGCAGCAGCTTCACAATCTCTTCGATCAGTGGCATCGAATCGGGCAGAATATCAGCCTTGCCGGTGTCGAAGTGGATATCCAAGGGAATGAAGCCGTCGGTCTCTAGCGCCTTCGCCATCTCGTTGGCCTGAATCACCTGTGTCATCGCCGTCCGCTCCACGATGTTCATGTACAGGTAGCGATTCGTGCCAGCCTGCACCTGGATCCACGTCTCGACGCCTTCCACATTCACCTTCATCACGGTGTAAGGGTCCTTCGCAAATACAAGCTCGCCCCCAACCGCCTTGATCGCGTTCTCATAGTTCCGGCGCACGGCCAATGCGCCGGGATGCGGCTCGCCCGTGTCCAGATAGTAGTTGATCTTGTAGTAGGTCCCCTCCACAACGCTCGGCGGCTGCGTTCCGAATTGGAACGAACCGAAGCCCTGCTTCTGATAGGAGCTGATGTAATAGCCCGGCATCCGGTTCTTGAACAGCGGGTGATCCGAACTGCCCTTGACATCCTTGCTGTGACTTTGGGCCACCGCGGCAGGCGCCAGCGCGATCATCCCAATCAGGCATACACCCAGAAGCTTGGTCACCAGAGAACGAAAATTCATCCTCCTACCATAACCCTTCTGCGGTCTCCAGTATTGAGTGACCGGGAATTTCGGTGACGGAATTCCGGTGAAAGAGGCACATCATCCCCCGATCTCCCTTCCGAGTCAGGTTCAGCTTGTGCCTTTCTGACGGACTTCGCTTTCGGCTAGGGCCTCGGATTCTGCGGCAGGGCGGTCGGTCCAGCTTGGCCTCCAGGCGCAAGTTGCACCGGGCGACCCGATCGCAGCGCCACTCGTAGTCTATCGCTCTGGCCGCAGGCCCACCTCCAGAACTTCTTGAATGTTCTCGGCAACTGTTGGAGGATCATTCGCACGGATGCCACGCCGGTACGGGGTTCCTGCTTCCGGACTGCACGCCGGGCGGAACGGATGCCCGGCTAGTCGGGCGATAGCAGCCAATGCCCGGCTAGCCGGGCGATATAAGCCAGCGGGGTGCGTCAGCGCCCCGTCTCGTCGCAGCGAGAGAGGAACCCCGAGTGGCGTGGCACGCCTTTTGTCCGCTTTCCATTGCCGGCTCCGGGATCACTGACGCTGCTTCCATTCGCCGAGCGCCCTAGCTCCTGCAAAACGTCCGAATTCGCCCACCAACGCCTAAAAATTGGTCCTCCCGCGCCCGCCCATCCACAGCCAGTCCGCGAGATCGAAAATTCCTTTCTCCCTTGCAATCAAACACTTCCGCAAAAACCACCCCTTATCTCTCCCTCCCGCGCCGCTATACTCACGCGACTGAGATTTTCTCCGCGGGAGTACCTTTTCCATGACTAACGATACGTTGCGATTCACCAACTCCGACACGAACTCCGAAACCATCCCCGACGAGCCATCTGACAACGGCCAACCGACAACGGACAACCCGTGTCTTGGAGCTAACCCCCAATCCCTAGACCCTAATCCCTCGCCCTTCCCCGCTGACAACGGCGAACCGACAACGGATAACTCTTCTGCTTCCCCCGGT
>JAHCHD010000311.1 GCA_026129915.1 Bryobacterales bacterium | reverse complement strand
CGGCATCCATCGCGGATTTGCGCCTCCCCGCATCAAAGATTCCATCCTCGCCACCGGCGCGCCACTATTGCTCGACGCTGAGATGAGTTGGAATTACGAAGCGGGCGTCCGCGTCCAAGGCCACCGCGCGCTGCAGGCGGAGTTCACATGGTTCCGCCTCGACTTCCAGAACCAGATCATCCCCGGCGCTCAGTCGGGCGGCGCCACCACCACACTTGTGAACGGCGGTGAGACGCTCCACCAAGGCTTTGAAAGCAGCCTGCGCACTGACTGGGGTTCGCTGCTGGGAAGATCCTTCACCCTTTACACCGACGTCCGCCACATGTGGCTGCAGGACGCACACTTCACGCGCAATACCCTTTTCCAGGGCAACCGTCTGCCCTACGCGCCCAACAACACCCTCTCGTTCCTGGCCGGCTTCCGCCACCGTCGCGGCTTCGGTCTTCAGGTGGATTCGGCTTACGTGAGTTCGCAGTTCACCGACAATAACCAGACTCTGGCCCCTTCGATGGACGGCACGGTGGGGCAGATGCCTGGCTATACACTTTGGAACGTGAACATGGATTACTCCATCCAGCGCGAGCGCGTGCAACTGCGGCCGTACTTCACTGTGAAGAACTTGACGGATCTGGTCTATATCGCCTCTCGCGCACCGCAGGGCATTCAGCCAGGCATGTTTCGCCAGGCCAACATCGGACTGCGGATTTCCTTCTAGCGTGTCGGGTAGTCAGTGGCGGGAAGCCCGCAATTCCAGGCACACTGGAGAAGCATGCTTCCCGTTACTCTCGATAATGTACGCGTCGCCAATGAGCGTATCCGGCCCCTGGTGCGGCGCACCCCGGTGCTCGCTTCAGATGCCCTGGATGCACGCTGTGGATTCTCTGTCGTCCTGAAGGCTGAGAACCTGCAGCGTACCGGCTCCTTCAAACTGCGAGGCGCCGCGAACTTCCTGCGCTCCATTCCCTCCGCGGACCTCAGCGCCGGAGTTGTCGCCTTCTCGTCCGGCAACCACGCGCAAGCAGTCGCTCTTGCGGCCAAGGATGCAGGCATCCGCGCCACCATTGTGATGCCTTCTGACGCTCCGCGAGTGAAGCTCGACGGGACGCGGTCGCACGGCGCGGAAATCGTCCTTTACAACCGCCTCAGCGAAGACCGCGAAGCTGTTGCTCGCCAGGTACGCGAAGAGCGCGGCGGCACGCTCATCCCCCCGTTCGACCATCCGTGGATTATCGCGGGTCAAGGAACCTGCGCCCTCGAACTGATGGAGGAAGCCCCGGCGCTTGACGCTCTGGTGGTTTGCCTGGGAGGTGGCGGATTATTGGGCGGGTGCGCGGTAACAGCCAAAGGAATGTCGCCGGGAGTACGCGTATTCGGCGTTGAACCCGAGTGCGCCAACGATGTGCAGCAATCCATGCGAGCCGGGCGACGCATCACCATTCCCGTGCCCGACACTATGGCCGACGGACTCCGCACCACCTGTGTGGGAGAACACAACTTCACCATCCTGCAGGAACTGGTGGAAGACGTCGTCACCGTCTCGGAGGAAGAAATCGTTGCAACCGCCGCTTTCCTGCTGAGGGAACTACGCATCGTAGTGGAGCCCAGCGGTGCAGTTGCCGCTGCCGCATGCCTCTTCGGCAAGCTGCCCACAGGGTTGCGGCAGGTGGGGGTGACGCTATCCGGCGGCAACGCCGAACCTCACTTCGTGCGAGGGTTGCTCGACGACTAGGGGCATCGCACCAATCCCATGCACAGCTGGCTGCAAGGCACTATTTCGGCGCGGGACCACTTGATTCCAGTTCAATGCGGCCTGCATTCACCGTCAGCAATGGAGCATTCGCCGGACCGCCGTGGATACGGCTGTTTTCGCCGTCTCGTTCCTCAGTAAACTCACGTCCTGAGCGGTTGGCGACCTCTCCCCTGCGGGCGCGCCCATCCAGCCGCAACGGTACGTTTGGGGGCAACACCAGAGTCACTTTGCCGCGCCGGATATTGATGTCCATGGGTGCCACCTTCGGCCCCTGCTGCCGCACGTTCGCGTCACTGCGATCAAGCGTGAGTTCCAACTTCTCCGTGAACTGCTCAAGGTCCACGTCCTTCGATTCGCTGGCAATGCGTACCGGTCCGGTAATGCCGCGACCCGTCACGTTGCCCCGGTTGGCCGCTACCTCGCCGGGAATGGCTACGGCACGCAAGTCCAGCCGCCGGTCTTCAATACGCACCAAACCTGCTAACCTCCGCAGTTCGATATTGCCACCGAACGCTCCATTCACCACAACAGCGCCACGCACTCCTTCGAGGCTCAGATTGTCGCCCCGGGCACTGTTGATCTCCACTGGGCCTTCCGCATCGCGAACGCGGATCTCGCCGCTCCTGGCTAGGCGAACTGTGACGCCTCCCTGCACGGAAGTGAGCCGGGCATCGCCGCTGTCAGCCTGCAGGTCCACCTTACCCTTGATTCCATTTGCTTCCACCCGCAGGTCGCGGCCTCGAGTTTCGAGGCTACA
>JAHCHD010000310.1 GCA_026129915.1 Bryobacterales bacterium | reverse complement strand
GCCATGGAATCCCTGCACAGTCGCCAACTCGCCTGCCGTCTGGTGCCGGTTCTGCTGCAGGACTCCAGCGCCCACCGACGCCAAGCCGCCGCGCGAGCCCTCGGGTGGATGGCCGCTCCCGGGCCCGCCGTCTCCAAAGCGTTGGCGGCCTGTTTGGCGGACACACTCCAACCGCTCTCCGTCCGCGAGGAGGCAGCCGAGTCGCTCGCCTACGCCGGCAATCGCCAAGCCATCAGCAGCCTGATTGACGCCCTACAACATCAGCACCCCGGACTCCGTTTCTGGGCGGCGTTTGGGCTAGGCGGTAGCGGCCTTTCTGACATCCGTGCCATCCAGGCGCTAGAGTCCGTTCTGGATGACACAGCCATTCCTCAGGGCAACTGGTGGTCAGTGGGCAGAGAAGCGCTTGCGATGCTGGGGACAGCTTTGCCTCCGATTGGGAACTACAGACAACTTTTGGAAGAGGCCACCCAGCAGGTACTGCAGAACCCGGCAGCCACCGCCAGCGAACACCGTTGGGCCGAAGCCTACGGAAATCATTCCCACCAAGCTGCGGCGACACCACAAACGCGCGACGTGTAGGGCGCGTGTGCCTACCCCAGCCTCCCAACCCGCGTCGCACAATGAACAGTCTGGATCTCCGCGCCTCTGGACGTCTTACGGGGCCAACCTGCAGGCTTCTCCATCTCCCCAGCAGATGCCTATCAGGAATGCATCTGAATCTAATTGACGGGAGATTATCCATTTCGCCATACGGCAACTCAGAGCCCATTTTGGGTGAGAATTCCCCGGCGCTGGCGGCACTACAACTCTCGATGGCACAACTACAACGCGGGTTGGATGTTGGCAACCCATAGACTCGCGCGGGGGGTTGAGAATTGCCAGATGGTTGGAACGGCTGGTGTGGTGGAAAGCACGGCGCTGGGCCGTGTTCGCGGGGGCGGGCGCGGGGGATGCCGTATCGCTGACGCCGGAGTTCTGCTCCCGGAATTCGGAGGTCTGTTTCGCGCGGGGCAGGGGCTCTATCTGTGGCCGCATTCGGAGCTTAGCCAAGGGGAGGGGACTGGGGTCCACAGCTTGAAAGCCGTGGCAACCGATACTCTTGACGCTTCGGCCTGCTTCGGCGGCCGGCGCTAATGCGGCCAAACGTTCGCCCGGAGACGTTGGCCAACGAGGGATCCTGGCTGCTGCCGTGGCTGACAATCCGATGGGATGATTTTGAAGTTGAGTCGACTGTCAGCGCAGTTCCAGCGTAGTCCTATAAATTGGTTGTTGACATCAAACATAGTTGAGTGGCGTCTTTAGTTAATGTATACTTGTACTAAAGTAGACAAATAAGGATTTCCCCATGAAAATTGAGCTGGCAGATCTATCCGCTGTGTTGGGCCAGTTCAATCCTTGGTGGCGAGGAGAGAGCACTCCGGATCTGCCCGGTTGGCGTCGCGCTGCCTTTCAGGAGTTGCAGCGGTGGATTGTCGATCCGCCAGCCCCCCGAGCGGTGATGCTATCGGGCGCACGGCAGATTGGCAAGACGACGTTGCTCCAGCAAAGCATCGCCACACTGCTGGCTTCCGGGATTCCGGAAGCAAACATCCTGTATGCCACCTTTGACCATCCCCTGCTGAAACTGGCTGGCATTGATGCGGTGCTTGAGGCTTGGCGACAGCGTGAACCACGGGCAGATGGCGTTGAATATCTGTTCCTCGATGAGGCGCAGTTCATTCGCGATTGGGGAACCTGGGTGAAGCACCAGGTTGATTTCACTCGGAACCGCCGGATCATCTTCACCGGCTCTGCAATGCCGTTGCTGCAAGCGGATCAGGAGTCTGGCGTCGGGCGTTGGCACGCCATCCGCCTGACGACACTTTCGTTTTACGAATATCTGCAAATCAAACAGTTGCAACTGCCAGCGTTGCCAGCAATTCGGAGCCTCACCGGTTTGTTTGAGCTGCGACCGCAAGAGTTGCTACACATCCAGGAATCGGCGAAACCGTATATAGGCCATTTTCACGAGTATCTGGTTCGCGGCGGTTTTCCACAGACGGCGCTAGTGGAAAGTGTCACACAGGCGCAACGATTGCTTCGGGAAGACATCATTGACAAGGTGCTGAAGAGGGATATGACGGCCTTGTTCGGAGTCCGGCGCATCCTCGACCTGGAACACACCTTTCTTTACCTGTGCATGCACGATGGAGGGTTACTGGACATGCCGGCGCTGTGCAGCAACCTGGAAGTGAAGCGTCCGACGGCGCAGCATTTCATTGAGCAGTTGGAAGCGACGCATCTGATCTATCGCTTACACCCCTTCGGATACGGGAAAGAGATTCTGCGCGGCCGATACAAGATCTACCTTGCGGACGCCGCCATCGCACCGGCCGTGATGCTGAAGGGGAAATCGATCATTGAGGATGCCGAGGCACTGGGTGTCGCGACGGAGACTGCGGTATTCAAGCACTTGTTCGCGCGGTACTACTCGCGCCAGGTGCGGTTCAGTTACTGGCGCGGGAAGAAGGACCACGAGGTGGATCTGGTGGCCGAGTTGGGTGAAGAACTCATCCCATTTGAAGTGAAGTACCGGGCAGAACGTCCCGCGGCACGCCAGTTGAAAGGCTTGCTGGAAC
>JAHCHD010000031.1 GCA_026129915.1 Bryobacterales bacterium | reverse complement strand
CACCACCACATGCGCATTCGCCCAGCCAGTCGCCACGCGGTCAGGATCGTAGGAATCCACGTCCTGCACCAGTAACCACAACTCACTCGCTCCGGCAATCTCAATGTCGATATTCGCCGCGCCCCCGCGCATCATGCGGCTGTCAAAGCGGTTGGCAGGGGATGGCTTCCGCTGCCCCAACAGAGCACGTGCCGCGTTCTGCAATCGCTTGGCTAGCAGCGGACCGTTGGTAAGTTCCAGCGCCTGCAATGTAGACGCTTCCGGGCCGCGCTCTGTGTAAACCTGGTCGCGGATGGGCCGTCCCAGGGCGCGGCTGAGCGGGTCACTCTTCAGCCGCCATTCACGGGTGTATCGGGCGTAGACATCCGCCCTGGGTTGGTTCACCCTCCAGTCGCCGCTCACCGCCGAAATGGTGTCCTGAAACTGCTCGGCGCTCAGCCGTCGAAGCTGGGGTCCGCGAAAGACGTAGGCTTCGTCCGCGGCCACATCCCCCACCGCGCGCATCTGATAGGCCCTCGATGTGAGGATAGTGCGCAGCAAACGCTGGAGGTCAAATCCGTGGTCGGCGAAGTCACTTGCCAGCCAGTCGAGCAGGTCCTGATTCCAGGCCTCGGCGTCCATATCGTCGATGGGCTCCACAAGGCCGCGCCCCAGCAGCAGTTTCCAGTAGCGGTTGACGATGGTGCGCGCAAACCGCCCGTTCTTGGGGTGTGTGAACCATGTGGCGGCAGCACCCCGCCGGGATGCCAAACTGCTTCCGAACTGCACGCCGAGATCGTCCACGGGAAACTTCGCCTCGGCCATTCGGCCCGTCTTCACGTCGCAGCGCACCAGTTCCAGCTCTTCATCAGCGAACATGGCCGCCAGGCCAAAAGTATCCGCGAGCTTCCAGCGATTCACAAAACTATCGTGGCAGGCGGCGCACTTCAGGTTCATTCCCAAAAACACCTGGGCGGCATTCTGCGAAGCCTGCATCGGCGGCGTCTGCGACGCGCTCACCACCCCGCGCCACGTCACCCCCGTCAGGTAGCCTGCGGCCGCATTGTTGCGCGAAGGATCAAGCAACTCGCGCACCATCGCGTCGTAGGGCTTGTTCGATGCCAGGGCCTCATGCAGCCACACCGTAATGGACTTGCGCTCACCGTGGTAGATAACGCCTTCGTCGTTACGCAGCAGGTCGTTCCAGAAACTCATCCAGTGGTCGGCATAGCCCTCGCGGTCGGCCAGCAGCGCATCCACCAGCGCATCCCGCTTCTTCTGGTTGCGGGATTTCGTGAACGCCTGCAGTTGCACCGGGTTAGGTGGAATTCCTAGGACGTCAAAATAGACGCGCCGGGCAAAATGCCCATCGGACACGGGTTCAGTTGCGGCTATCCCCTTGGTCAGCAGATAGGCATCCACAAAGCGGTCAACGGGATGTGCGGTGTTGCCAGGTGGCAAGGCCGGTGTTCGCGGGGCCATTGGAGCCAGGCGGTCCACGGTCCCCAGCACGCCCTCGTACTTGGCGCCTTCATCGATCCAAGCGCGAATCAGGCTGATGGTTTCTGGCGATAGCGCAGGACCCGCCGGCGGCATGCGCATACCCTGCTGGCCGTCAATCTTTCGAACCAGCAAGCTGTTAGCTCCATCTCCGGCCACAATGGCCGGTCCGTTCAGCCCGCCCTTTAGCAGATCCGCGCGGGTGTGCAGCTTAAGTTCAGCTTGGGCAGTAACGCCGGAATGGCACGCCAGGCATTTCGCGGTCAGCACAGGCTGCACATCACGCGCGAAATCTACCGTTGCCTCTTGTGCCCGCGCGACTCCCGCCACTGACACCAACAGCAGTGTGCTGATTGCCAGCAGCCGGCACGCAGGTGCCTGGAACCTTGATCGCATTGCACTATCTTAGCGTTACCCGCAACCCCAACTCGCACAGCACACGCGTGCTGGAAGTCTGCTAAGGCTGCTCTAGATTGTTTGGATGGGGGGATCTTCCGGACGGAGAACGAGCCAAACGCGACAATGCGCATGAAACAGAAGCCCCCGCCCACGCGGGGACTTCCGCTAGCATGTCACCTGATGCAGTCGTCTCTGTTTGCCTGGGTACGGTTCACGCGAGCAATGCCCGCGCAACGGGCGGCCGCATTTCCACTAAGCCTAATCGGCGCTCTTGCGGCTCTTCCGGCGACGCATGTATATGATGAGGATCACGATGGCCAAGCCGCCCAGGATGTACTGGGTGGTTTGGTTGCTTTCCTCGCCGGAACCTGTTTCCTGGCCGAAAACGACTGGAACCACAAGCAGTAGCAGCGTAAGGAGAGTTGGCATCATTGCGAGCAAACGGTTCATCATCAATTGGCCTCCTGTGACAATCAGGAATATCATACCTGTTTTCAGGGAACCAGGAAATCGAGGCGTGCTCCGGCAACCAACAATCCGGTTACGATCGCCGTCTATGCAGGGTCCCTGATTGGTCCGGGGTGCTCTCGCTTCTTGTTATTCCGCTGCCTTCGTCCGCTTTCTGCGCCGCCGCCGGATCAGGAAAATCAGGGCAATGCTCACCGGCACCATCCAGAGCATGGTCCGCGTGGTACCATCCATCGCTCCCGCGCCGTCACCCGGCGTGCCTTGGCCGAACATGGCCGGCGCAAGCAGAAAAGTCATCAGCAGCAGGGCGTATAGGCCCGTTGAGAGATTCTTCACCATACGATTCTTTCCTCCAAACACAACCAGCCCTATGATAACTGCGGAATCAATACAAAACACGCTTCTGCATTACTGATTCGGATTCTCCGCCTGGTACTAGTCTTGGAACTTGGGCAAGGGACGAACGACCTGCCGTTGCCGCCAGCGCCTGCGCGGTTGTGGTGTGATTCCACGGCGCTTCGCGCTACCCTCATAGAGAGATATGAAAACTGCAATCATCGGTCTGCCCATGGTCGGCAAGACCTCGTTGTTCACCATCCTTACGGGTGTCCATGAATCCAGCCGGATGGGCGCAATGGAAGTGCGCGTGGGGGTTTCAAGGGTGCCGGACCCGCGCATTGAAGCCCTTGCCGAGGTCTTCAAGCCGGAAAAAGTGACCCACGCCACCATCGAGTTTCTGGACGTGCCATCCATCTCCAAGGAGGCCCTGCGCGAACCCAGCTACCTTGCAAGTCTACGCTTCGCGGATGCCTTCGCCCATGTATTGCGCGTTTTCGAGAGCGATATCGTGCCCCACGAGAAAGGCAGTGTGGATCCCATGCGAGACCTGCAGGATGTGGAAGCGGAGCTAATCCTCAGCGACCTCGTGCAGGTGGAAAAGCGCCTCGAACGCCTTGAAAAGGACCGCAAGAAGATCAAGGATCCGAAGCTCGACAAAGAATACGAGGTCCTCGAAAGTTTCAAGGCGGCACTCGAGGATAACCTGCCGCTCCGCGAAGTGGAAGTGGATCCCGAGGGAGAAAAACTAGTACGCGGGTTTATGTTTTTGTCGCAGAAGCCCATCCTGTTCGTTCTGAATGTCGGCGAGGAAGATGCCCCCAGGCTGGCGGAATTGGAAGCCGAGTACCGCAACAAGATCCTCACCGGTCGCAAACAGGCGGGCGTAACGGCGATTTGTGGCAAGGTGGAAGCCGAGCTCACCGAAATGAGCGAGGAGGAAGCCGCCGAATTCATGGAGAGCTATGGGTTGAAAGAGAACGGTCTCGAACGAATGGTGAGTGCCAGCTACACGCTGCTCGGCAAGATGTCGTTCCTCACAGCCGGCGAGCCAGAAGTGCGTGCCTGGACCATTCCAGTGAACTGCAAGGCCGTCCACGCCGCTGGGGAAATCCACAGCGATCTCGAAAAGAAGTTCATCCGCGCCGAGGTTGCCAGTTGGAAGGATTTGGTGGAACACGGTGGTTGGAGTGGATTACGTGGCACGGCGCTGATGCGGCTCGAGGGCAAGGAGTACATCGTCCAGGATGGCGACGTGCTGATGATCCGCCACGGATAGGGCTATCGCCAATGTGACGGAACGGCCAACCCCATCCAGGCAGAGGAGGCCATGGCAGAAAGAGATTTGGCCACCGGCACTATGAATTCGGGCGCCGAACGGCACCGGGTAGTCTTCCACATGGACATGGACGCCTTTTTCGTGTCCGTGGAGGAACTCTACGACCCCTCTCTGAAGGGCAAGCCCGTTGTTGTGGGCGGCAAAGGCCATGAGCGTGGTGTGGTCTCCGCGGCGTCGTATGCTGCCCGTCAATTTGGCATCCATTCCGCAATGCCCCTTCGCACGGCCTACCAGAAGTGCCCGCAGGCCATTTTCCTGGATGGCCATCGCGACCGGTACAGCGAGCATTCCCGAAAGGTTCGCGCCATCCTTGAAGAGTTCGCTCCCGTAGTGGAAATGGCGTCCATTGACGAGGCCTACCTGGAGATGACCGGAACCAGGCGCCTTTATGGCCCACCCCTTGCGGCGGCGCATCAGTTGCACGAGCGCATCCGGCGGCAGACTCGCTTGAACTGCTCGATCGGTATCGGCACGTCTCGCCTCGTAGCAAAGGTGTGCTCTGACCTCGCCAAGCCCAATGGACTCTTTGAGGTACTGCCCGGCATGGAGGCTGCCGTCCTCGCGCCGCTACCCGTGGGCAAGATTCCCGGAGTGGGACGAGTGATGCAACGAGATCTGGCCGAGATGGGCGTTCGGCGCGTAGGCGACCTGAACCTCGTGGATGAGCAGGTCCTTCTGCGCCGCTTCGGCAAGTGGGGCCTGGCCCTCGCTGGAAAGGCGCAGGGCAAGGATGCCGGTGGCTGGTTTGATGAGGAGATCGGCGCGGACGACGACCCGAAGTCCGTCAGTCACGAGCATACCTTTAGCGAAGATACAGCCGACGCCGCTACTTTGGAGGCGGTGCTGGCTCGCATGGCTGAGATGGTGGGGCGCCGCCTCCGCGATCTCGGCCTGCACGCACGCACCGTGCAGCTGAAATTGCGCGACCAGAACTTTCGCACAGTCACCCGGGCACGGACCGTGGAACAGCGTACCAACCTCGACGCGGAGATCTTCCAGGAAGCACGCGCCCTCTTCCGGCAGCACTGGAAAAGGGGCTCGCTGGTGCGGCTGATCGGCGTGCAGGCTTCTGGCCTTGATACGCGCGAGGGGCAACTCGGCCTGCTCGATGGAGACCGCCATCAGCGTCTGCAGCAGGCTCTGCAGGCGGCAGACAAGCTGAGGGCGCGCTTCGGGGAAGACTCCGTGTCTCTCGCGGCATCGATGCGCGGACGCTTCCGCGAGCGAGTGCACGAGACCATGCCCCAGCAGGAACCCGGCGAAAGCTCTCACTCCAAGACGCCGGACAACGCGGCACCCGATCAAGTTTGGCCCGATTCCTAGCCCACCTGCGCATCGCGCGCTGCATAGCGCCGCAGTGCTTCCAGCGCGTAGAAGCGCACGTTCAGTGGAATTTCCTCCAGCGTTGCCGCCTCCACCTGCTCCGCGCGAAACCAGCGAATGGCGTGATGCTCGGCTGCGGCCAGCGTCACTTCACCGCCGACTGGGTGGGCGAAGTACACCATGCCGAGATGTTTGTGTTCGCCACTGATGGGGTGAATATCCATATAGAGCGGCGGAGGCAGCACCTTCACATCGGGCAGAACAGGCAGTGATTTTTCAAGCAGCAGTTCAATGTGCAGGCCGCTTTCTTCCCAGGCCTCCCGGTGCACCGCCGTCAGAGGGTCTTCCCCAGGATCAATGTGGCCGCCCAGCGGTAGCCATCGGTTCAGGCCGCGATGGTGTACCAAAAGCACACGTCCATTCTCCACCACGAAAACCGCTACGGTGAAGTCCAGATAGTAGTTCAGATGAGGCATGAATCTAGCCGGAGCACTTCGTTTGGCGAAGCACTCCGGCGTCAGGAATTCAGGGAACGCCCTTAAGGCTTGGCGGGCGCTGGGGTTGGAGCGGGCGTGGCGGTTGATGCTGGCGCGGGTGAGGCATCGGCATCAAATGCGGCAATCACGTCCTTCGTGATATCGATATTGTTCGATGCATACAGCACGCCGGACTGCTGAGAGCTTACGTCGATGATCAACATGAAGCCCTGCTCCCGGGCGTACTTGTCGATCACACTTTGCATCTTTTCGCTGATTCCGGCAAACACCCGCTGCTGCTGCTGCTCGAAGTCCATCTGAGCATCTTCGCTATCACGCTGCAGGATGCGCTGCTTGTCGTCGATATCCTGGCGCAGTTTGCGCAGGGCTTCCTCACTCATGGTGTTGGCCCCGCGCTGCAACTGCTGCTGCAAGCTCTGGATCTCACCCTGCTGGTCCTGCAACTGCTTCTGCTTCGGGTTGAAGCGGTCCTGCAGTTCCTTCACCGCTACCTGGCCATCGCGTGTGCTGATGATGGCCACCTGCACATTGATGATGCCCACTTTGGTGGGCGCCGCCTGCGCAAACATTGCGGCGCTCAGCGCCAGGCCCATAAGGCCGCGAAGAATCGTCTTCAGAATCACTAATTCACTCCTCGGCACAGCCTTTCTGGCTGCCCTATGGTCATTTCAATGGTTGCCGGAGTGTCCGGCACTGCGGAAACCTTTACGGGTTCCCACCGTCTCAGCGCCAGAACTCCCTTAGAACGTGCGGCTGACGGTGAATCGGAACTGGCTCCTCCGCTCAAAAAACGGAATGCGCGATGCACCACCACCGCGACCGCTGATGGTGCCCGTCAGTTGCTCAATCGCATTCAAGAAGGTCACGTCGTTGGGGAACTGTGACCGGTCAAATATGATGGGCGCTTGGGCAACTCCCTGCACAATAGTAGGGTTATAGGCCCAGTATAAGCGAAACGGTGCATTCACCACAGGCATCAGCACCTGCAATTCCAACCCGGTAGAAGTGCGCCACTGCTGGCTGGGTCCAAAGACGGTTGCCTTCTGCTCAAAGGCTGCCGCTGGGTGCTGGGCATTCAGGAAGCGAATCCGCTCCGGATTCAGTCGCAACTGCTCAGTCTGCGTGACGCGGTTCAAACCGGCATCCAGGAACGCAGCCAAGGTCACCGGGCCGAAGATCGGAATGCGGTACTCGATGTTATTCACACTCATCAAGTCTCCGCCGGGAAAGGTAATCTGGTACACCGGAATCCGCTGTGTAACCGGCTGCAGGAATACGTTTCCCTGGGTATCCACGAAACGTTGCACGCGCTGGCTGCCGTCCGCGTTCAGGACTTGAACACTGGTCTCGCTGGGGATGAACGCGATGGGCGACACTTCCCAGATGTTGAAGCCGCGGATGTCCTGTTCACCGCCGATGTAGAAGCGGTTAAACGGTGGCGCTGCCTTCCCGCCGTATCCCGTTAGCCACGATGCCATCGCACGGAAACCAATTACATGCCCTTCCCTGAAGCCCTTGCGGAAATATTTCGCTTCCACCGTGGGTAGGAACATGTTCACGTTTCCGCCCATAAAGCCGCCCGCGAAGGTGGTGGAGACGAATAGGCTCTTCCCCGCCGTCGGGGTAATGGGATGGTTCACCGTATTGTAGGTGTACGAGGGCACAATGCGGCTGGTAACAATGCCCGACAACTGGTTTAGCTGGCCGTCAAAGCTCAGGAAGTTGATGGTCTCAAACTGGTTCCTGGCGCCTTCGCTCTGAGGGTCGATGTTTGAACGGTCGTAGCCGTAGCTCAATCCCACCCGCGCGAACGATCGCTTCAGCTGCGTCGAGAGAAAAGTGTTGAAACCGTAGCCATTCTGAGTGTAGTTCAACCGATTCGCCGAACCCAGGGAATCGAAGATGGGCGTCAGATTGCGACCGGAGAAGATCGACACTTCGCGGCCCTGGTCGAAGTTGAATCGCCGCGTATACACAGTGAAACCAGCCTGAATGGGGCGGTCGAGGAAATAGGGTTCGGTGAAGCCGAATACCACGTCCTGGATGCGGTCGCCCAGCTGGGAACTGATGCTGAGCGTTTCGCCCAAGCCCAGGAAGTTATTCGTGGAGTAGTTCATGCCCACGAAACTGCCTGCAATGCCCGATACGCCACCCGTCAAGCCCACCGTGTTGCGGCCGCGTTCTTTCACCGACAGCGTAAGATCCACCGTATTGGTGCGATTGTCGCGCTTAATGTCCGTCGCTTCTTCGTTCTTCAGGGTGTCGAAGTAGCCAAGCTGGTTAAGGCGCAGAATGCTCACCTCCCAAAGCCGGGTATTGAACATGTCGCCTTCGTCCACCAGCAACTCGCGACGAATCACCTTGTCGCGAGTAGTCGTGTTGCCAGAGAACTCGATGCGGCGCACGAAGAACTGCTTGCCTTCATCCACGCTTAATGTCAGGTTCATCTGGTCGGTGCCGGGCACGGGGTCAAAACTCGGCTCGGGCACGAAATCGATATAGCCGAACTCGCCGTACACCTTGCGAATGTTTTCGAGTCCCGTACGCAAATTCTTCGTGGAGAAGATATCGCCCTTTTCCATTTGGAACAGCGGACGCATCAGCGCTTCGGGTGCGGCGAACAGCTTCACGCCTTCAAACTTGATTTCGTTCAGACGGTACATGGGACCCTCTTCAACAGTGAGGGCCAAGTCCGCCCGCTTGCCGGGCTTGTTGGGATAGAACAGCGGCACGCGGAACTTGCCGCCACCAACGTCGCGCATTGTCACCTCGGCGTCAATCACGCGGGCGCGGAAATGCCCGCGTTCCTGGTAAAAGCTGGAGATCCGCTGCTTGTCTTCTTCCAACTTGATCGAATCGAAGCTCTTCGAGAACAAGCTCTCGAAAAAGATGGAGTAAGGAATTCCGATGGGCTTGCTGTTGGCCATTGCACGGCGCACCTGTCGTGGGCGCAACGCCTGCAACCCTTCAAACGTAATCTCCCCCACTTTCACCTTGGGGCCTTCGTTTACAAGAAAAGTAACGACGACAGAAGACGGTGGAATCTGGAAAACTTCGGGCGTAATGGATGCGTACTGCCGCCCTCGTTCAGCCAGGTATTCCTGCAGTACCACAATGGCTCGCTGCACTTTGTTCGGATCGTACTGCGCTTCGGTGCTCAGGCCTACCCGTCGCTCCTTGAAGCGCTCAAGCACCTCCGACATCGTCAGTGACTTCAGGCCGTCGTACTTAATACTTCGGACAATCCGCCGTTCCGTAACTACGAACCGCACAATCTTTCCAACTCGTCCGTCTTCCACCTCCAGGCGAATGTCGTCAAATCGCGAAGTGTTCCATAACGACATGAAATCTCTTCGCAGCGCCTGGGGATCATAAGCATCGCCCGCTTTCGTATAGATGAGTGCGCGCAGGGTAGCCTGTGGAATACGGCGGGCGCCCCGAAAGTCAACCGCTTCAATTGTGTTCTTGTCAGCAGCTGTTTCCGCCTCACCTTCCGGCTTGGCTTCGCTGGGGGTCTCAAAAGGACTGGAAGGCGGAGGGGACGGGGCCACTGTCTCGAACGGATTTTGCTGGGTCTGTTGTGGCTGCGGGGACTGCTGCGCGGTAAGTGATAGCGCATGGAACGTCAGACAAACGACGATCCCCAGCAGGCGCAGAGGCCTGTGAAAAACCATGAAAGCGAGGCTTCCTTTCCGGAGCTTACCCATCCCGAGACGGCGAACGCCAGAAACGCGTTTCAGGCTTCACCAGCGTGATTTGCGGCGAACGCGCAATTCTTCATTCTAACCGCAGTTAACACCAGATAGCGAGTCGAACTCGACCGCGAACCATCGACACCCCTAATGGCTGGCAATCCGTGGTGACGGGAAACGGCATCGCCGGGTCGGCCACGCGCACGGTGCGTGGTGCGGCGACAATACGGCGCAGGCCGAAGTTTCCTCAATCGAAGCAGGAAGCCCAGCCCTTCCCCGTGTTGCGCTGTTGACCTCGCCCAGGAATGTCCTTTCCGCCTGTCGAAATTACCCAGAGGTATTGTACGTCCTGCCGCAATCCGCACAACGTCCGTACAGAAAGATTGCATGCGCGTCCACAATGAAATCCGGCGGTCGCATGCGCTCAACTTCTGGAGTGGTGCCGAACACCCTAAAGGCACGCTGGCATACACGACAACGAAAATAGTGATGCTCCTGGTCTGTGCGCGACTCGAATCGTAGAGCGTCGTTTGGGAGCTGGACCGGTGTCACCGAGCCTTCCGCCATCAGCGTCGCCAACCTGCGGTAGACCGTGGCGCTTCCCAGCTTGGGAATTGCCAGACGGGCCAGCGCCAGAACCTCTTGTATGGTGAGGGGACGCTCGCTTTCCAGAACGATGCGCTCCACCACCCCGCGTTGCCGGGTGTTGCGTACTCGTCCTCCCAATTGTTGGGCTTCGTGAACGCCAGACATAGCAATACCTAACCTGCCGGTGCCAGCTCCGCGGCTTCGTCCAGCAGCCAAGTGCCCCAAGGATTGGCGTATCCTCGCCATTTAGCTGGGCCTTCGGCCATTTCCTCGTCGGTTAGGAGGCACGCTTCCAGCGAGTTCTCGATATCTTGCCGCGGTAAGTCCACTCCGATAAACACCAGCTCCTGCATCCGGTCGCCCCAGGGCTCCCGCCAGTTCGCTTCTATATAGCTGACTGCCTCCGGATCTTCGGGCCAGCTATCGCGCGGTCGCGCCGCGTACCAATAAGTGGCCGGCTCAATGCCAATGCAATTGCCCGCTTGCGAATAGTTCCCGATCACATCGTGCTCAGTTGCCAGCCACACCATTCCTTTCGCCCGTAAGACCCCCACCCATACATCCTCAAGGGCTTCGTATAGCCGCTGGGGATGAAATGGCCGACGCGCTCGGTAGACAAAGCTGCCGATGCCGTACTCTTCGGTTTCTGGCCGGTGCCCCTGCCCCTGTAACTCCCTTAGCCAGCCCGGCGCATTCGATGCCTCGTCCTCGTCAAACAGTCGCGTGTTCAATATCGCCTGCAAGGGCACTTTTCCAAAGCTTGTAGGCAATACCTGCGCCTCAGGGTTCAGCCGCCGGACAATTCCTTGCAGCCGCGCCAGATCCGCCTCGCTCACGCGGTCCGCCTTGTTCAGGACGATCACATTCGCGAACTCCACCTGGTCAATCAGGAGGTCCGCCACGTTGCGTTCATCGTCTTCGCCCAGCGCCAGGTGCCGGTCTAGCAAGGAATCCAGAGAATCGAGGTTCTCCAGGAAGCTCTCTGCATCCACTACGGTCACCATGGTGTCGAGCCTGGCAACGTCGCTCAGGCTTGTGCCCGCTTCGTCCACATAACCAAAAGTGGCCGCTACGGGCATCGGCTCCCAAATACCCGTAGACTCAATCAACAGGTAGTCGAAACGCCCCTCGCGCGCGAGCTTCCCTACCTCAACCAGCAAGTCCTCGCGTAACGTGCAACAAATGCACCCGTTCGTCATCTCCACAAGGCGCTCTTCCACGCGGTCAAGCGCCGCGCCACCCTGCTTCACCAACTGCGCATCGATATTCACTTCGCTCATGTCGTTCACGATCACGGCTACGCGCAAGCCTGAACGATTGTTCAGAATGTGATTCAGGAGTGTTGTCTTGCCGGCTCCAAGGAATCCGGAGAGCACCGTCACAGGTAGCTGTTGCATACGCACCTCAAGCATAAATGATAATCAGCAGTCATTATGACGAATGCGAACGGAGGCTGTCAAACTGCTCCGAGAGTTTGTGAGGGAATCAGCCGCAGCAGCCTGTTGAGAATGGACCCGCCGGATCTAGGAATCGAGGGAGCGGCCCTCAAAGAGATTGCGCCCCTCCACCATGGCCCGCATCTTGCCGTCGGAGACACTGCGCTGCAACATCCAGAAGCCACAATCCGGGTGGATGTAGGTCACTCGGCCGGCGCCAAGCACTTTCTGGGCATGTTCGATGCGCTGCGCGATGATGTCTGGCGATTCAATGGCGTTGTCCTTGATGTCCACTACGCCAAGACCAATGCTGATTTCCGAACGCAGGTCTTTGAAGGCTGGCAGTTCCTCGTAGCCACGGCGTGCGAACTCCAGCACCAGGTGATCCACATGTAGCTGGTTCAGGAAAGGAACCAGCGCCTGGTATAGACCCTTCTGTACACTTTGTCCGCCGTAGTTACCAAAGCAGATGTGAACGGCGCGCTCGGTCTGGATACCGTCGAGGACATGATTGATGGCGGCTACCGCCCACGGCTGATCCTCCGGATGGCCCACGATATTCGCTTCATCAAGTTGCACTACGGCGGCAGGAATACCGGCCAACTGCGCGCGCAACACTTCCGCAATGGCCATGGCAAGCGCGCCGCGGTCCTGATAGTGCCGGTCAGTCAACACCTTGGCCAGCATGTGCGGACCTGTGCAGGTGAACTTAAGCGGCTTCGGCGTGAGAGCCTGGGTGAGGGCGTAGTCGCCGGGAAGATAGAGTGTCCCTTCGCCCAGCGGACTGTCCACAACCCCGGCGGGGGCGGTGCGGTAACGGAGCTGGGAGTCCTGGCGGAAAGCTTCGTAGTCAGAGAGCGAAAACCGGGTGCGGACTCCGGACATACGGCTGACAAAGTAGTCAATCATGCCGTTGGTTTCCGGGTGGCTTGGGTCAAATCGGTTGAGTTCGCCATCTGCGACGACGTCAATGCCCGCGAGTTCCTGTGTCTTCAGCACCACCATGATGGCGTCCCGAAGCACCAGGCGACTTGTTTCACCTAGAAGCCAGGAAGGTACTGGATAACTGCCAACAACCGTAGTTTTCACCATGCTCATTCATTGTATGGCCAACAGAGATTTCGATGCGAACCTCCGAGGAGAAACGCGTACTGCCCCTTCGGCGAAGCGGCCGGCGTCGCCCATCGCTTGTGTATTGGGCTCCCGCCGCAGTCCGCACTCACAGTTGGGGTGAGGAAGGCGCGCTTTGCGTCCGGACTACCGAACCACCCGAACAAGGGCCGATTCAGTTACATGGTGCGTGTTTCGTAGAATGGTGAGTTGGCAAAACACGAAGTATTGGTGGTAATCCCCACCCTGCGCGCCGGAGAGCCCCTGAGGGCCGCCCTTGAGAGCCTGGCCGCGCAAACCTGGAAAGACTTTGAAGTGATTGTTGTTGATAACAGCGGCAATCGGCTGGCGGCTTTGCTGGCGAGCGAAACCCGCTTCCCGCTGCTAGTGCTCTACCCGGAAACCAACCTGGGGTTCGGCGTTGCGGTGAATCGCGCCGTAAACCGCAGCGAGGCTCCGCTAATTGCGGTTCTGAACGACGATGCCGTTGCCGATCCCGGATGGCTGGGAGCTCTCGTGAACGCCGCGCGAGCCTATCCTGAGTACGGCATGTTCAGTTGCCAGATTCGCCTTGCCGGGACAAAGTGGCTGGATTCCACAAGCCTGGAGATGAGCAGAGACGGCAGCAGCATCCAGCGCGCGCACAGGATGCCCTTTGCGAGTGACGAATCCCCCACGGAGGCCTTGCTGCCCAGCGGCTGCGCGGCCCTCTACCGGCGCAAGGCCATGCAGGATGCCGGGCATTTCGATGTCGATTTTTTCCTATATGGCGAGGATACTGACCTCGGCCTTCGGATGATCTGGATGCGCTGGCCTTGCCGCTACGTACGTGATGCCATTGTGGACCATGCATATTCCGCAACGGCGGGTGTCGCTTCTCCATTGAAGGCCTACCTGGTGGAACGCAACCGCCTGTACCTGGTGATCCGCAACTTCCCATTCACCGACACCGTGGCGGCTTTCGTTTGGGCGCCCGCGCGCTATGCGCTACACCTGGTTGCCATGTTGAACGGAAAGGGGAAAGCGGCACAGTTCGCCCAGGGCAGCAGCGCGCTTTGGCTTCCCTGGATGGTGGCGAAGGCGCACGTGGTGGCGCTGCTTGCTCTGCCGCGGTTGTTGCGCCAGCGCAACGCCATCCGCAGGCACGCACGGGTTTCGAGGGAAGGCTTCCGGAAGGCGATCTATGCTCACCGCGTGAGCCTATGGAAGGTGGCGCAGCACTAGCCATGCCAACTGCCTCCTCCCTGCAACATACGGCTGCCCTCGAAGCTCCCAATGACCTGCTGGTGCTGATTCCCGCCTTTAACGAGAGCGCGTGCATCGCAGGCGTGCTCAGTGAGTTATGGGAGATTCTACCCGGCTGCGCAGTGGTGGTGGTGGACGACTGTTCCCGCGATGCGACGGCACAACTTGCCGAACAGGCGGGGGCTCAGGTGCTGCGCCTGCCTCATCATCTCGGTTTGGGTGGTGCGGTGCAGGCGGGCTATAAGCTGGCTTACGAACTGGGTTATGAGGTGGTGATTCGTATTGACGGCGACGGGCAACACGACCCCAGGGACATTCGTCGCATCTACGACACACTCAAGGAAACTGGCGTCGAGATGGTAATCGGCAGCCGCTTTCTGCCAGAATCTTCGGGCTACAAGACCACCTTCCTGCGGGGACTCGTGATCCGGTTCTTTCGCCTGATGCTGCGCCCGATTCTTGCCCAGCCAGTGCGCGACCCCACCTCGGGCTTCGTGGGCGTCAACCGCGCGGCACTGGAACTGTTCAGCCGCGTGTTTCCGCTCGAGTATCCCGAAATCGAAGCCCTCGTCGTGCTGCAGCGCTGCGTGTTCCGGTTTCGCGAAGTGCCTTGCAGTATGCGCCCGCGAGCGGGGGGGCAGAGCAGCATCACGTTGTGGAAGTCTGTTTACTACATCGTTCACGTATTGCTGGGGGTGTTTGTGAATATCCTGAAGATGGATGTCCGCAGGTTGGGAGGGAGGTGATGCCGCCCATGCAAAGTCTTGTTGCAGCGGTTACGCTCGTTCTGATTGCCGCCGTTCTGGTACAGGTGCGGCGGGCGCACATTCGCGTGGAATACTCAGTAAGCTGGCTGGGCGCGGGCCTCGCTCTTCTTGCTGTCACCTTCTATCCTGGTTTGCTGCCAAGGCTGGCGAATTTCGCGGGGCTCCAG
Organism: Bryobacterales bacterium; assembly: GCA_026129915.1. GTDB lineage: Bacteria > Acidobacteriota > Terriglobia > Bryobacterales > Bryobacteraceae > JACTMJ01. Next base: position 23,013 of record JAHCHD010000031.1, on the reverse strand, counting down.
GATGAGTCCCTCACTTTGCTGCTGCTGGTGGGCTGCATCTTCCTGTTTGTGCTGTTCCGTCTTTCGATCGTCGTGTCCGCACTCAAAGACAACAACATCGCGCTGGCACAACGGCTGGCGATTCTGGAATACCATCTCTCGCACCTCAATGAAAAAGAAACGCAGCGTTCGTGAAGGAGTGGGCGTCGATCGGGTAGCAGCGGTGGAAGCGCCTGGCATCGACACTTCCGGAGCCACGGCCCTGGCGGAGGAAGCTCCACTGCCGTGGTGGGCATGGATTGCCATCGCCGCGGCGGCTTTCGTGACCTTACTTATAATCTATGGGCCCGCGTTACGCGGCGATTTCCTCTTCGACGATATCGCCCTGAAGTTCCGTGCGGAACCCGATTACTTCCGCTGGAGCGCGTGGCGGGCAATGGAAGGAGATCGCCCACTTTCCGGCCTGAGTTACTGGCTGAGCTTCCAGGCCGGAGGCGGCCAGCCACTGCCCTTTCATCTGGCATCGTTGCTGATGCATGCGGGCGCAGGCACGCTTCTGGCATACATATTGCTGCGCCTGCTTACCCTGCTGCGCACAGCCAAAGGCCATTTACTTCCGCTGGCCCTGTTGGGCGCTGGACTGTTTCTGGTGCATCCCGCCCAGAGCGAGGGCGTCGCTTATGTGGCAGCCCACCCGGAACCACTCAGCGTGTTCTTCTACTTCGCTGCGCTTGCGGTATTTCTCTCTCGCCGCGAGCCGCATGTTTCGTGGCCCGTGGCGTTTGGAACCATCGCGTGTTTTCTGCTGGCGATGCTCAGCAAAGAGCATGCCCTTACGTTGCCCGCCGTGCTTGTGTTGCTTCACCTCTGGGCGTACCGCCAAACACTGCCAGGGCTGATACGAGAGGGGTGGCGGCTCTACTCCCTGATGGCGGTCGCGGTGGCCGTGGGGGTGGCTGTGGTGCTGCGGACGCTGGCCAGCGCCAGCACCGCTGGCTTCGGCATGGCCGACCTCACGTGGTGGGAATACCTGCTCACCCAGGGCCGCGCTATTCTGCTTTACCTGCGACTTTGGGTGTTGCCCGTGGGCCAAAATGGCGACTATTTATTCCCCATCTCCCGGGGGCTATTTGAACACTGGGCTTTGCTCTGCTGGCTGCTCGTTGCCGCCGGGCTCGCCGTGGCGCTGCGCTACCGTCGACAAGCTCCGCTGGTGGCCCTGGGTGCGGTGCTCTTCCTGCTGGTGCTGGGGCCTACATCCAGTGTCCTGCCCATTCAGGATGCCGCCGTGGAGCGGCGCGTCTACCTGGCAGCGCTGGGGCTGGTGCCGATGACTCTGGGGATGCTGATGCAGTTTCGATTCAGTGCTTCCCTGCTACGTTTCGGTGGCATTGCCCTGCTGCTGGTGCTGTCTGTGGCCACCTACCAGCGAAGCAAAGTGTGGGCTACGGGCAGCACGTTCTGGGCGGACGTTTTGGCCAAGAATCCGGACAGTTGGCGCGCCAATGTAGCGATTGGTTTGCAAGCGCTCGAAGCCAACCGGTGCGCGGAGGCGCTGGCGCTGTTTGAACGGGCAAAGCCGGGGGTTGCCTCGAACTACCAGGCGAGCTGGCACGCAAACCAGGCGCGCGCTCTTGACTGCCTGGGTCGAACTGAGGAAGCGGAGGCCGCCTATCTGGAGTCGCTAAAGGGCGAGCGTAGCGCAGCCGTACTCTCGCAGCTTGGCGTACACTACGGGCGGACGGAACGCTACGCCGAGGCCCTGGCTGTGCTGGATGAGGCCATCGCTCTTTCTCCGGATTTCCCACCAGCATGGTCCAACCGGGGCAACATCCACGCGCGGCAAGGAGACTGCACCCAAGCTACAGCGGACTTCCAGCACGCGCTCCAGCTGATGCCATCCAGCACAGCGGCGCAGCGCGGACTCGCCTACTGCCGGGAACAGCTAGGCCGCTAGTCACCTGTCCGCCACTCGTCGCCCCTATCGCGTGGGCTCCACCCGCACCACCACGCCTGATGGCATCGGCTGGCTGCGATACACACGCTGGGTCGCCTTTTGGTATTCTTCCTCCGGCATGTTGAAGAGATTGCCGAACTTTTGGGAGTTCCGGTTGATGAGCGGGAACCACGTGCTTTGCACTTGAACCATAATGCGATGGCCGCGACGGAAGGTGTGCAGCATGTCGTTGAGTTCGAAACGTACGGGTTCCGCCTTGCCGGGGACAAAGGGCTCGGGTTTCTCCAGGCTCTTGCGGAATTTGCCACGAATCACATTGCCACGCACCAGTTGCTGATAGCCGCGCATCTGCACCTCGGTAGGGTTCGGCGTGGGGTTGGGGAAATCCTCCGGGTAGACGTCGATTAGCTTCACTACCCAGTCAGAATCCGTGCCGGTGGTGCTGACAAATAGATCCGCGGTAATGGGGCCCGCAATCGTCACGTCCTCAGTAAGCTCGTCCGTCTGGTACACCAGCACGTCGGGCCGCGTGGAGGCGAACCGTTGGTCGGCTACCATATGCTCACGCGACATACTGATCTGAATCTTGCCAATGTGCGGAACGGGCTTGGCGGGGTCGCTGATGTACTCGTCGAAGGTTGCAGGGGCTGTCGCGGCTGGAGCTTCGAAGCTCAGCTTCCCGTTGGCATGGAAATAAAGCTTCCGTTCCTGAGCAGCGGCGGGCGGCCATTGGTCGAAGCGCCGCCAGAGGTTGCGACCGGTTTCAAACAGGTAAGCTTCCGGCAAATCTGGCGCGTCTGCATTCTTCAAGTAATGCATGAAGAATGGAAACTCAATCTGCTCGCGATAAAAGAGACTGGTCTTTGCGGAAAAACGGACATCGCCCAGCTTTTCGCCATCTTCGCGAGCCCATTGGCCATGGTCCCAGGGACCCATCACAAGCTTGTTCCACGCGCCCGGGGACTGTCGCTCCGTGCTGCGATAGACCTCCAGGGCGCCAAACAGGTTTTCGGCATCGAACCACCCGCCTACCGTCAGCACTGCGGGACGGATTCGACCCAGATGTTGGTTAATGCTGCGGGCTTTCCAAAAGGAGCTGTAGCTCTCCTGCTCCATCAGTTCGTTCCAGAAAGGAATCTCACTCTTGAAGTGACGGGCATTTGCCTCCGGCATGCCGCCAAGATTCAAGTAGAACTTGTAACCGTCAGCCGTATCATACTCAAACGGAGTGCTTCTCTTGGATGTAGGCTCTGTTCGCGGTTTGCCGAAAGCAGCAAGGAAATTGAAGGCGTGCTGCAGCAGGAAGGCGCCGTTGTGGTGCCAGTCGTCGCCAACAAACCAGTCGCTCACGGGGGCTTGCGGGGAGGAGGCCACTAGGGCGGGATGCGCGTCGATCATGCCGGCGGCGGTGTAGAAGCCAGGGTAGGAGATCCCATATTGGCCCACCTTGCCGTTATTGGGCTGCACGTTGGCCAGCAGCCACTCAATGGTGTCGTAAACATCGCTCGATTCATCAATCTGGCTGCTTTGTTTAGCGGGAATATGTGGACGCACGTGGACGAACTCGCCCTCGCTAAGGTAGCGCCCACGGACATCCTGGTAGACGAAGATGAAGCCTTCCTTTGAGTACACTTCAGGGGCTGGGCCAAGCGATTCCCGGTAGTTGTCGATGCCATAGGGGGAGCAACTGTAGGGCGTACGGTTGTAGAGGATCGGGTAGCTGCGCGAGAGATCCTTGGGAACGTAGACGGCGGTGAACAGGCGCACGCCATCCCGCATCGGCACCATGTGCTCGTACTTGGTGTATTGCGCGCGAATGCTGGCGGCGTCCTGGCCGAGCAGCGCGAGAGTGGCCATTGTCGCCACGATCGCCAAACGCACCAGGGCCGGGCGGAAAGGTCTGCCGTGGGCAAGGACCCGCAAGGGAAGCTCCGCCATTTCAGCAAAGTTCGGGCGAGTGGGGGGAAACATGAAGGCGATTGTCGCACAGGTAGGAGTGCCAGGTTGGCTGCGCTGGCCAAATCCACCGGCGATGGACTGTTCATATTAATGCACTCGCCGTTTGCAGCCGATATCTATAGGCAGAATGGTGAGCCCCATTAGCACGGGTGCGGAAGGGCGCCGCAGTTTGCTGCTGCGTGTGCTGGCCTTACTAGCCGCAGCGGGCTTCCTGGTTTCCCTCTACTACCTGCTGGTCCCAGAGCGTAAACTGAACACCGAACTGGTGGCGGCAACTGACCATTCTCCGCCCTTTCAGATCGTGTACCCCGACGGTCGGATTGGCGGCGCAGTGGTGGAAGCCATCAACTTGGCGTCGGCTCGCGTAGGCATCAAGATCCGTTGGGTGCGCAAGGACGCAAGGCCCGACGATCTGCTGCGCGACCTGGACAGCGGCGTTGACCTGTGGCCGATGATAACGGTCACCCCGGATCGTAAGGCGAGCTTCCACTTGACTCAGCCAATCGGGCGGGCTGAGTACATGATCGCCGCCATTGATGACGGCAATATCCAGTTGCGTGATTTCAAGCCGGCACGGGTAGCTCTAACGGCAGGGCCATGGATTCGCGGGCGACTTGCCGCTGAGTTCCCTGATGCAACTGCGGTGGTGGTGAAGTCCGGGCAGCAATTGATCGAGGTGTGCGAAGGACGCGCCGATGCCCTGGTGGCGGATGCCGCGGTGATGTACTCAATGGCAATGCAACAACCACCGTCCTGCGCCGGGAAACACCTCATCAATCGGCTGCTGGTGAACTGGTATTGGGATCTGGCGATCGGCTCCACCTTTGCGAAAGCGGCGGAGGCTGATCGAATCCGCGCCGAGTTCGGACATCTGGCGCGCACCGGTGCGTTGCACGAATTGTTCGCTGACTACCCAATCCAGGCCCAGTATCGCAGCGAGGATACCTTTGCCGAAACGCGTTCTGAGCGGGACACCCGCCATGCCCGTATGACGCTGGTGGGGCTTTGCATTTGCTGCGTGGCCCTTCTGGGCATTGTGGCGGAAACCAACCGCCGCACGGCACAGGCCATGCGACTGGTGAAGCTGAAGTCCGATTTTCTGGATAGGATGAGCCATGAGTTGCGGACTCCATTGAACGGAGTCATGGGGCTGGCTAGCCTGCTGGCAACCACGCCGCTAACTGCTCAGCAACACGACTATTTGCGACTGATCCGGCAATCGGGCGAGGAACTGCTGAAGTTAGTGTCGGATTCGCTAGCCCTCAGCCGGCTAACAGCGAAGAAGCGAGATGCGCAAACCGATACGTTTTGTCCGCGAAAGCTCGTGGAGGATACGGTTGCCGTACTGGCGCCGTTGGCCGAAGCCAAGCACCTGGATCTGGTTTGGATGGTGGCAAGAGACGTACCGCGCCTCGTGCTTGGCGATGAAGGTGCCATGCGCCAACTGCTCATCAATCTCGCCGGAAATGCCCTCAAGTACACCGCTTGCGGCACCGTGCGTGTGTGTGTGCGGGTGATTGGGCTGCACACGCAGTATCCGTTCCTGCGTTGTGAGGTGGATGACAGCGGACCCGGCATACCTAAGGAAGACCGAGCTCGGATCTTCGAATCCTTCGTCCGCCTCCACCGTCCCCAGGACCACAAGGCCGTGGGCACCGGACTTGGGTTGGCGATCGCCCGGGAACTGGTGTTTGTACTCAACGGCAAGATCGGCGTGGTTGACAGCCCTTATGGAGGCGCCCGGTTCTGGTTTGAATTCCCGGTGGAACGAGCCTCGTCGTTCATCAAGAAAGGCGGCAGGAAGGTGGAGATACCGGTCCTGACGCCTCACAAAAGCGAGGATGGACTTGCAGACACAGAGGCATCGGCCTCGCCCGCCGCTTCCACCAAACTGAGCGCGAAACTTCCTTCCCTTCCCGCCGAGCCCGACCGGCCTCTGCCGAAACACCCGCTCCCGGGAACCGCGATTCGCCCTCGCTCCGCGCATCTGGTGTGGGCTGGTGGGAACGGTAGTTTGAGCGCGTCGGATTTCGACATTGGAGAGCACGATTCCAACAACGATGTGGCTCCGGAGGGCTGCGCCGGATGCGGTGTGCGAACCGAACCGAAAGAAGCCACGGAGGAAAGAAACCGCGCGTTGCTTGACCTGCGAAAGCTCGCCAGAGCCACCGCTGCGGCGAAGGAAGAGCGCGGCGCAGCGGCATTGCAGGTGTTGGCGCCGAACCAGGAGGGGGCCGCGCTTCCTGATTCGTTGGAGATGCTGGCGCAATATCTTGAGATAGAGGGCGTGCGTCTCACCATCAGCCACAGCATTTCAGAAGCATTGCACCACGCCCTTTCCGGTGGGACGACCGACTTTGTGGTGATCGAAGGACTTCGGCCCGGGAAGCCGCTGCAATCCGTCGTCGCCTCGCTGCGGGATGCCTACGGCGACGTTGCGTTGCCCGTGGTGGTCCTGTGCCCGGCAATGGCCGGCTCAGGAACATGCTCGGGATTGCGCCCCCCCTACTCGAGAGTGTTGCGCCGGCCATTCCTAAGCACCAGCTTTGCGCAAGCAATCGAGGAACTCGAGAAGGAACGAGCGGCCATCCTGACCAGTGGATTGCATCTGGGCAAGACACAATTTCCAGTCCACGATCTGGAAATGCACTACTGTCCAGCTTCCGCCAGGGCGCCAGCGACTGACATTACCGGCGCGGAACAGATTCCGCGCGATGCGCCAGCCCTGGGCGCCGATGACTCTGGGTCGAGCGACGTGCAGACTGGTGACAACGATTGGAAGCCGGAGAAGCGGGTTGGGGTGAACCGGCCTGGCGCGGCGCGCGCACTGGTGGCCGACGACAACCCGGTGAACCGCCTGGTGCTGATGTCGATGCTTCGCTCGCTCGGCGTGGAGTCAGACGGCGTCTCTGATGGCTACCAGGCGCTTTCGTCCTGCGAACGAGTTGAGTACGATTTCGTGATCCTCGACCACCACATGCCAAACCTCGATGGCGTTAGCGCCGCACGAGTCTTGCGATCCTGCGACGACTGGCGGTGCACGGCGCCGATCGTTGCATCCAGTGCAGCCAATCTGAGCCTGAACGAGAAGCGCTACCGCGATGCGGGGATTGACGCCGTGCTTCCCAAACCCTTCACCCTGGATGAGTTGCGCGCGACCTTAAAGCAGGCTGCCGGCCAGTATCGCAGTCGGGTATCGGGTACGGCACAGCAGGAATCGGCGCCGGTGGGCTAATGCCTTCCGCTGTGGGCGCCGATCGATTCCCAGGCGCTCGCATCTCGCCGCGCTGAATCTTCTTTCAGGAAACGGTCCTCAGTGCCGCACGATATCCGCTCCGTCATTCCCTTCGAAATCCCCGCGATCCATTTGCTGGATGCTGGAGCCATGTCTGTCGGTGAGACGCCACCCTACCAGTCGCTGCTGAGTTGGAAACAGACCAAGCTCTTCGGATTTGAACCCAATGCGCTTGAGTGTGCACGCCTGAACGCGAAGGCCGAATCGAATACCTGCTACTGGCCCGTGGCATTGGGTGACGGCAACCGTCATCGCTTTCATGTAGGCAGATCAGAGGCCACTTCCTCCTTGTTCCCACCCAACATGGCTCTGGCTCGGAAGTTCAACGCGTTGGCTGAGTTCATGGAAGTGAAGCGCGAACTCGATATCGGCACTTCCCGGCTTGACGACATCGCGGGCCTGCCTCCGCTGCACTACTTAAAGATGGACGTGCAGGGGGCGGAATTGATGATTCTTCAGAACGCTTTGCGGCAACTCGAGAGCACCGTTCTGCTGCATCTGGAGGTGGAGTTCGTTCCGTTATATCTCGGACAGCCGCTGTTTGGCGATATAGACTGCTTTCTGCGCCAGCAGGGCTTCCAGTTTCACCGTTTCGCCTCCATTAGCGGGCGCACCGCGCAGCCCTTTCTGATGAATGGCAATCCCTACGAACCGATGAGCCAAAGCCTCTGGGCAGACGCGATCTACATGCGGAATCTGGAGACCCTCCCGGCACTCCCCACCGAGCAACTATGCCGGATGGCAATGCTGCTGGATGTGCTCTACCAGAGCTTCGATATCGCGGGAGTCGTGCTGGAGGAGGCAGGGCGCAGACTTGGTGCACCGCTGAAGGAGCGCTACATCGAGCAGTTCGCAGCGCAGCGCTCAGCATGATAGCCATTCACAAACAAACTCCCCGGGGAAACTGGACTTCGCCGTCAGGCTAATTCCAGCCACCCCAGGGTGATTCGAAACGAACATCTGCAAACGCTACCCGGAACATGGAAATGGTCCGCCGGGATTCAGTTGCCAGGAACACGAAGCCTTTGGACCGCACTGGGGACAACACACTCGAAACCAGGACGAGTTCTACTCAGCAGCCTTGGCGCTGTCAATCGTGAGCTTGTCGCCATCAAGCTTGCCGGTAACCGTAACTTTCTTGCCGTAGAAGTCCGAAACCTTCTCTTTGTTGGCGATGGTCACTACTTTGTCACCCACCACCAGCACAGCGTCCGCGCCGCCCTTGATACATCCGGTAACGCAGTTGATGTCAGCTGCAGTGCCCTTGTTGTGCTTCGCGCCACACTTGGAATCCGACACATAGCCGGTCCAGGAATCGGCGAAGGCCATAGAAGCGCTGAGTGCCAGCGCGCAGATCAGAACGAGAAGATTCTTCTTCATGGTCCCTCCAGATTTCTGATTCTACTCTTTTGTACACGATTCAGCAATGCGCAGTACCCATGCGCAAGTCCTTGCGAATAAAAGCCGCTAGATGGATCATCACGGGACCGTGGTTCCTCGCCCGCGGCTGAGTCGCACAACGGCTTCTGGGCTGTCGCGAGTCATAAGGGGTTCCCTAAGCCACCGGGTGCCCATTGCTATACTGAGGGCTTGTGTTTCATCTGATTGAGCAACAAATCGCAGAGACGGTACAGTCCCTGTTGCGACGGGAATTCAACATGGATAGCGCGGTCGTGGTGGAGCAGCCACGGCAGCCTCAGTTCGGCGAGATTGCACTGCCTGTCGCCTTTCAGCTTGCGCGCGAACTGAAGAAGTCTCCCCGCGAGATTGCCGGCGAACTGTCCGTGAAGCTTGACGGCCTCCTGCCGATGGTGGGCAGCCTGGAAGTAGCGGGTAACGGTTTCCTGAATCTGAAGCTGCACCGCGGGGATTACGCGCAGGCCCTCCTGGCCGGGGATCACACCGCGTTGAGTGCTCCCCATCTCGCCGGCAAGGTGATCGTGGAGCACACGAACATCAACCCCAACAAGGCGGCGCACATCGGACATTTGCGCAACGCCGTGCTTGGCGACACATTCGTGCGCATGCTGCGCGCCATGGGCGAGCACGTGGAAGTGCAGAACTACATCGACAACACCGGCGTGCAAGTGGCGGATGTGGTTGTGGGCTTCCATCACCTCGAGCGGAAATCGCTTGCCGAGGTGCGGTCCCTGACCGCCAATCCCGCGCAGCCCTTTGATTACCTCTGCTGGGATGTGTATGCCCGGATGAGCGCCTACTACCAAAGCCATCCGGAAAGCGTTGGCTGGCGCGCGGAAACGTTGCACGCCATTGAGTCGGGCGACGGTGAAATTGCTGAGCTTGGGCACTTGGTGGCGGATGCCATCGTGCGCTGTCACCTCACCACCATGTACCGGCTTGGAATTCAGTACGACGTGCTTCCGCGCGAGAGCGAAATCCTCCATCTGAAGTTCTGGGCAAAGGCCTTTGATCTGCTAAAGGAGCGCAAGGCGATCTACTTGGAGGACAAGGGCAAGAACGCTGGGTGCTGGGTGATGCCCGCCTCCGCCTTCAAGGATAATGGCGGCAAGGAAGCCACGGAGCCCGAGGCTGCCAGCGGCGAAGAAACCGCCGAAGACAGCAAGGTGATTGTGCGCTCCAACGGCACCGTCACTTACGTCGGCAAGGACATTGCCTATCAGCTCTGGAAGTTTGGGCTGCTCGGCCAGGATTTCTTCTATAAGGTGACGCACCGCTATCCGGACGGCCATCCACTCTATGTCAGCACGGCGGAGCCTTCAGAGGCAGCACCCGTGGAAGAGGCGCGCTTCGGCGGCGGCGTGCGCGTCTACAACGTCATTGATTCTCGCCAGAGTTATCTGCAGGACGTCGTGGTGGCGGGCCTGCGCGCGCTGCACTACGAAGAGGCTGCTCTGAACTCCGTTCACTTCGCGTACGAAATGGTTGCGCTAAGCCCGCGCTGCTGCGCCGACCTTGGGATTGCGCTCTCTGAAGAGGACAGTCGCAAAGCCTATGTCGAGGTGTCGGGCCGCAAGGGCCTGGGCGTGAAGGCGGACGACCTCATCGACAAGCTAACGGAAGCAGCCTACGGCGAAGTGCTCTCTCGCAATGCGGAGCGCGGCGAAGAAGCTTGCCGCAAAGTGGCCCGCCAGGTAGCCGTTGGCGCTCTGCGCTACTTCCTGCTGAAGTTCACACGAAATTCCGTCATCGCCTTTGACTTCCAGGAAGCGCTCAGCTTCGAAGGTGAAACCGGCCCATACGTGCAATACGCCACCGTGCGCGCCAACCGGATTTTCGAGAAGTGGGAAGAGACCGGTGAGGCGCTGCCGGATTTCGCGGCGATGCTTAAGCGGGAGACCCTCGAAGCGCTGTTCGCCGATGAGAAATTGTGGCAACTGCTAGTGCAGGCTTCAAAGCGGGTTTTCGCTGTGGGCCGTGCAGTGAGCGCGGGAGAGCCGGCGAATCTGGCAAAGTACGCGTTTCAGGCGGCGCAGAGCTTTAATGAGTTCTACCACGAGTATCCGATTCTGAAGGAAAAAGACCCAGAGCGGCGGTCCGCTTTGCTGTGGCTCGCCACCTATTTCCGGAAGGAACTCATCGGAACCCTCGAAGTGCTCGGGATTGAATCACCCCAGTTCATGTAGAGCGCGGGATTTCTACTAAGGCAGTTGCGCGGAGGACTCATCCATGCGCGTTTTGATTTGTGGCGGCGGCGATGTGGCCTTGCTTCTCGCTCGGCGCATGAGCCGCGAAGGCAACGACGTCGTCATCGTAGAACAGGACGCAAAGCGCTGCGATTACCTCGACGAAGCGCTGGACGCCACTGTTGTCCGCGGCAATGCCAGCAGCGTGCGTACCCTGCAAAAGGCCGGTCTGGCACAGGCCGACATGCTGATTGCGGTCACCAACTCTGACTACATCAACTTCCTTGCCTGCCTAATGGCGCAGAATGAACGTGCCGCCAGTGTGCGCATTGCCCGCATGCGCACTCCGGAGGTGGCTTACTGGCGCCACATGGCTGAAAATCTTGGCCTGGAAATTGACCTCATCATTCACCCGGAATCTGAAGTGGCCGAACGCGTCATGCGTGTGCTACCCACTCCGGGTGTCTCCGATATCTTCGACTTTGCCAACGGCCGGGTGAGCCTGTTTGGCATGATGATCCAGCCAGACAGTTGGGTGGCGGGAAAGACGCTGAGGGAATTGGACGCATCGGGTCCGCCGCGCAACTCCATCATCGCGATGATCTTCCGCAACCAGCAGGTGATCATCCCGCGCGGCAGCGACACCCTGGAAGTGGGCGACCACGTTTATGTTTGCTGCAACCAGGATGAGGCGGACGAGGCAATGCGCTTTATGGGCCTGCCGGGGCGGACCACGCTGGAGAGTGTGTTTATCCTGGGCGGCAGGCAAATCAGCATCCTGCTGGCGCAGGAACTGGAACGCCGCGGGGTGCAGGTGAAGCTGTTCGAGCAGGATATCGAACGCTGTCACAGGCTCACCGAACTGCTTGACTCCACCTTGATTGTGAACGCCGACGGTACCGAAGAAGCCGTGCTGCTTGAGGAAAATATCAAGGGCGTCAGCGCCTTCCTCAGCCTTACCTCCGATGATGAGGATAACCTGATCGCGTCCCTTCTGGCACGTAAGCTGGGAGCGCAAAAGGTGGTCACCCTGCTGAACCGTTTGAACTACCTGACGATGGCTCAGAGACTCGGAATCAACACCAGCATCAGCCCGCGTACGGTAGCCGTTGACCAGATTCTGCAGTTTGTCCGGAAGGGACGTGTGCTTTCCGTCACCACCTTCCGCGAGGAAGAAGCCGAGGCGCTGGAGTTGCTGGCCATGGAGGATTCCCGGTACGTTGGCAAGCGACTGATGGACCTCAAGTTCCCTGAAGGTACCATCGTGGGAGCCATCGCCAAGCCTGGCGGAGAAGTGATTGTGCCGCGCGGCACTTCCATGATTGACGCGGGGGACCGGGTGATCTTCTTCGCGCTGGAAACGTCAGTGCCGAAGCTCGAAGCGGCATTCTTTCGCGACCGCGCAGCGGTGAGGGAAGCCCGTTGATCCGCTATAGCGCACTGGGTTTTATCAGCGGCCAGTTCCTGCTGGTGTTTGCGCTTTCTATGTTGCTGCCCATTGGAGTGGGTGTGGTTTATCAGGACACCGGCTTGCCGGTGCTAGCCGCCACCGCTCTTGGAGTTGCAGTGGCTGGCTTCCTGCTAGTTCGGTTCTGCACGCGTCCACTTACTGACCTCAACCTCCGAGAGGGCATCCTGCTGGTGGTGTTGCTGTGGGTGGGGGTAATGGTGATTGGGTCGATCCCCTTTGCCTTCGATCCCGCGTTTGAAACCTACGCCGATGCCCTGTTTGAATCCACGTCAGGCTTCACCACAACGGGAGCGACAGTGCTGCCGGATGTGGAAGTACTTCCGCCCAGCATTCAAATGTGGCGTCACTTCAGTCACTGGCTGGGCGGGGTGGGAATCATCCTCCTTGCCATTGCCATCCTCCCACTCCTGGGTATTGGCAGCATGGCGCTATACAAAGCACAGTCGGGCAACATCAAGAGCGAGCGGATCAAGCCCCGGATCATTGAAACCGCGCGCACTCTCTGGCGACTGTATGTGGCGGCCACCCTGGTCTGCTACATCGCTCTCCGCTTAGCGGGAATGAACTGGTTCGACGCGATCTGTCACACTTTCTCCACCCTGGCGACGGGCGGGTTCTCCACGATGACCGCATCGGTGGGCGCCTTTGAAAGCCCTCTGGTGGAGTACGTCATTGTGATCTTCATGGTGGCTGCAAGCCTGAACTTCACCGTACACTACCGCGCTGCCCACGAGCGCTCACCGTTCGCGTATCTGCGCGACATCGAGTTCCAGGTATACATGGCCTCCATTGCCATCGTTACCTTCTTGATCACCGTCAACTTGATGCACGAGAAGGCCTATGGGTTTGAACTGGCCTTTCGTCGTTCGCTGTTCCAGGTAGTATCCCTGGGATCTACAACCGGCTTCGCCACGGAAAACTATGATCTATGGGCTCCCTTTCCGCAAATGCTGCTACTGTTCATCGGCTGCCTGGGCGGCAACACCGGCAGCACCGCGGGAGGCATCAAGAGCTTCCGCGTGTATCTGATCTTGAGTTCGCTGAAACGGGAATTCCGAAAGATCGTGGAGCGCCGCGGCGTCTTTGCCATACGAATCAGGGGTGAGGTGGTGCAGGACGTTCAGGTGCAGAGTGCACTAAACCTGTTCGCCCTGGTGATGCTGACGTTGGTGATCGCCGCAGCCCTGCTGGCGGCCAGTGGTCTGGACTTCTATACCTCTATCAGCGCCTCTACAGCCTGTATGTTCAGTGTTGGCCCCGGTTTTGGAAGCGTTGGTCCGGCTGAAAACTACGGCCACGTGCCTGACCTCGGCAAGTTCGTCTTGTCGTTCTGCATGCTGGCGGGACGTTTGGAGTTCTTCACACTCCTGCTAATCTTCAACCCTGCATTCTGGCGGAAGTGACATCGGCGTAGCGGACGGCTACACCAGCAGACTCTCGCCAGGCTCTTCTGGCGCCTCTTGCGGCTGATGATTTTGCCGAAGCACATCCAGAAAGCTGCGGCCGTAGCGGCGGCCGTTGGCTACCTGGTACTCCGTGCGCTGGAAGAACACCAGCATGCCCAGGATGTCGGCGTCACGTGGCTTAGGCACCTCCGGGTGCTCGCGCAGGCGTTCTTCAAGTTCCGCGATGCGGGCTCGCACGCGGCTCGCGATCCCTGCGGCATACGGGTTGGCCAGGCGGGTCTCGTAGACAAGACCGGATTGCAGCGTGCGGTACGTCTGGATAAGGGCGCCCAAGGCTTCGCGCATGTCCTCATCCACGCACGCAGGCTCCGCACGCGCCGCCAGCCACAAAGCCTCACCAAGGAAATATCCCAAGCGTGCATTCCGCTCCAGATACTCCTGGCTCAGAACGATGTCGCGGTGAGGCAGTGTACTGGGGTCGAGGTCACGCAGCGGTTCACGCTTGCGAGCCTCGCGGAGATGCTCGCAAGATAGTGGACAACGGATAGTCTCTTCCCGATGCTGGCCACAGCAGGCTGAGCAGATGAAGTCATTCCGCGCCGGGCAGGCCCGCGACGGCTTGCGTACATTGCAGATGGGGCATTTCAAGCCGGATGCTGGCATAGCGTACCTACGATGGTAGCGCGGAGGGCTTGCCCGGAACGCCAGGTTCGGCTCTGTTCCCGGTTGGTTGGCGCCCCGTCAGCGCACCGCTGCTGGATTCCATTTAGCGATGCGGATGCAGGCCGCGGACCAATTGAACCAGCGCACGGGATATCTGCCACGCGTCAAAACCACTGCGGAATGCCAGTCCTTACGAACCTGGACGCGGTTTGTAGCCGGGACGGGCCCGGATACGGTACTTCTTCCCGCGCGGGTCGGGCCGCAGTTCCACGCTGATTTCGCGGAAGTCCATATTGGGGTTCACCTGCGGATAGTAGGTGATGGTGTAGGAGTTGCCCAAATCCTCACGGATGGCCTCGAAGGCTTCCACCTGTTTCTGCCAGCTTCGCGCAAAGTATGCCTGGCCGCCGGTTCGCTCCGCAATGCGCTTAAAGACATTGGTGGAAATCCGGTCCTGATTGGCCTCCGCCGTGGAGATCACGTAAAGCGGAATGCCCTCTTCCTCGGCGACGCGGCGCACATCATCAGGAGCCACCATGCTGGCGCTATCGGGGCCATTGGAGAACACGATCACCACTTTGCGGCCCGGGACTTTGGATGCGTCACGGAGCGTAAGCAGCAGTGCGTTATACAAGGCCGCATCATCGCCCACCACTGCACTACGCAAACCTTTGATGGCATCGTTGCGATTGCGCGTGAGGTTGGTGGCGCGAGACAGATTCCGGCTGAACGTATAGACAGCCACGGAATCGGCATCATCAAGCCCCCGCACGAAGTCGGCAACCGCATCCGAGGCATAGACAAAACCACGATACATATAGTTGCTGGTGTCGAACAGGATAAATACGTTCGTACCGGCGAGCGTATCCGCGAAGGATTCGGCCATCCCTCCGCCCTGGACCGTGGGCGAAGTCGCACGAACCGGAACGATGGGGTCAAGGCCGCCGTCCTCGCGCACGCGCATCGCAGGCTGGTTCCCTTCGGAGAACGTCGCGATCTTCTGGACGATTCCGTCTTCGAGGATGCGGAACTCGCTGGGCTTCAGGCCATTCACGTAACGACCCCTGTCGTCTGTAACCGTGAACGAAAGCACCACTAGGTTCGTCTCCACGCGGAAGACAGGGTCAGCCTCCTGCGCAGGAACCGGTGTGAAGGAGGCCACGCCCAGCAGAACCCCAGCGGCTGCGGCAACGGCAACAATCCCAGAGAAGCTTTTCAACATGTCCGAAGTCTACTCCTCGACAAAAATCACCAACCAACAAACCCGCGCCGGCTAAGAATTCAGGCCGGCGCTCCAATGCATCCCGACATTATTGCCCACTCGCCAGCATGGTGCCACCCGTATCACTGGCCAGTTTGCTTTCCCCCACCTTGCGCATGGAACGGAGTAGGGCCGGCCAATCCTCCAGGTGGGTGGCGAAAATACCCTCTACCGTCTCACGCGTCCATTCAGGCACTAACAGGTTCAGTTCTTCCGTTCGCATGTGGAGCCGGTCGGAAACCTCAGCCCAGTAGAGGCCGCTCGATTCCCAGGTTTCAGCCATCAAGCGGCTGGAGTAGCCCATTAGGGTTGGCATCGTGCGCAGCCCGAGAAGCTCGCGGCGATACGAACGCGTCAGCGCCGGCTTGGGGGTGCCAAACATGTCACTGATCACGGCCATATCCACTGACTTCTCCGCCTGCTGGAGACTCCGGATCTCATCGAAAATCGGAGAGCGAAGGTCCGGCCGTGCGGCAAGCAGATCGTGCGCAACGTGGAACAGCTCCGCGGGCATCATCTGCTGTTCGGCTAACGCCACATTGCCAGCGTCAAGTGCTACTCGGGTTTCGGTTACGCGGTGCGGATTTGACCATCGCTCAAGAGAGGCAAGAAAAGCCTCGCGCGTCTGGGCGTTCAGCATCGACTCTGCCAGCAGGCTGCGCCCCGCTCTCTGAAGCAGCGCTACGTAATGACGCTGGACGGAGGTTACCTTCCACCATCGGGGCACCGTTGCGGTAAGCAGCATCTGCGGCACCAGATCGCCCCAGATGAGCGCCTGCTCCTGCTCGGGAATCAGGAAGTTCTGTTCGGCCTGCGCCAACGCGTACGGCAGTTCGCTTAGCGAACCCATGAGGCGTCCGCCAGAGGTGGCGCTCCAGCCCACGCCCACTACTTCCGTAGGCGCCCAGCTGTAGTCGTTGCCCTGCAAGCCAGCAAAATCGTGATACCTCACAAACTGCCCGTTGGTCAGCAGAATCTGGCCACCGGGCGGTGCATAGTGCGCATAGTTCAAACCCACAAGCGTGTCGCGAAGGTGCGGCGTCAGCAGTTCGCGCATCGCCAGTAGTTTTTCAGGAGAGTTGGAGTTCTTGTCCACCTCGGCCCGCAAGCGAACTTTCCGCTCGCGGTCGATATGTTCCTCCGTAAACCGCCCGAAGCTAAGTGCGTTCTTCTCTTCTGTGCTCAGTGAAGATCGAATCGACTGGATGCGGTTTATCTTGGCGGTGAGCCGATTCACTAGATTGGTATCGATGGCTGCTCCACCGGCACCGCTCCGCATCTGGTCAGCGAGCGCGAAGATCTCCGTAATGGAGATCAGGCGTTGAGCGTCCATCACGTCATTCATTGCGCTAGTCTGACGGTCCAGCACATTGGAGTTGGCCTCTTCGCGAGCGCCCGCAAGCAACCTTATGAGATGAGCCTGTGGATCCTGCGACTGGGAACCCCCAGTGGCGGCCAGCAGCAGTTCCACGCCTTTGCGTGCCTGGTCAAACAGGACTTGGTGGTTGTCCACTTTCTGGAAAGCGTTCAGAACCTCTCGGAACAGCGTATCCGCCGCTGCACCTTCAATCAGCCCGTGGCGCGCACAAATCTGCCACAAACCAAGGATGCCTTGCAGAGAGCCCACGGCATCGCCTCGCAACTGCTCGTTGCGGATCTTCGCGACATCAGGTGCGGTACGCAGGAATAGCTGTACCGCTTCATCGGAAAGCGTCGGCAACTCTGACAGTAACGAGTACTGCGCGTGCAATTGGTGATAGTTGTCAATCAGCGCATTTACCGTGGCGGGTTCAAACGGACTCTCCCGCAACCGGTTCATCTCGCTAAGAGCAACGAAAATCTTCAGAGGAACGTTCTCGATGTAACTGCGGCTGAGGCCAAACAGCGCGGCGATCAGGTCATCCGGTTCCTGCCAGCTTGGGGCCGCGCGGCGCAAACGCTTGTCGTCCACAAATTTCTTCTCGAGGAAGACAGTCTTCCAAACCGCAAGACCACCAGGAACGTGCGGCTTGCCGTCTGGATCAAGACGCAAACGATGCGTGAAGATCAGCATATCGGTGTTTGCTCGGAACACGGGGCGTGCCGGTCCGGGGCTGGTGATCCGACCACGCAGGGCTTCGTAGAACTTCTCCATCCGGGCGGGATCTGTCAGGTAGGCCTTCATGGGACCTTCGATACGCGACAGTGCATCGAAGTAGCAGGCGAGCCAGCCATCGTCCCGGGAGATCAGCTTCAGGAAGAAGTCAGACGGCTTGGAAACCGAACCGCCCACCATGCTCTCCCATTTCGAAACCGCGCGCTGGCCTCCGGGCGTAACCACCCGGCCGTTTACCACATGGAACATGCCGCCATAGAAATCAATGACATGGGCAAAAGCACGCAGCTTCTCATAGTCGATTTCTTTGCGCAACATCTCGGCTGTGTCAGTTTCCAGCTTGGCGATGCTGAGATACATGCGGCAGCGGGCAGGGTCCGACAAAAACAGCTCAATCGGGGTCTTCGCCGCTTTGGTCTCGTCCTTCAGTTGCCAGTAGTCTCCACCGAAAAGGATTGGAACGGTGGTGGGGGTCATGTCATAGCGGAAGGGCCGGTTGGTGCGCAACGCTTCTTCTAGTTCGGCAAGGGGAAACCCGGAGTCGACAGTAATGAATGCCTTGGTGGGGTTCACCGTTTCCAGCACCACTTCACCGCCACAGCCACCGCGCATGCGGTAGCCCAGAATCTTCAGCAGGTCAGCGGTTTCACGCGTCTCACAAGTGGGAATTTCCAAAACCCTGGACGCGCCGGATAGCTTAGTGAGGTCCTTGGCATGCTCCAGATAGCGGAATACCAGGCGGAGGTACTCGGTTTCTATCATGCCCCCTTCGGGACCAGACGAACGGAAGCCGGAGATCACCACGTTTCGGGCCAGCGCGCTCAATAATTGCTCTGGCTGAATATCCGCTGTAATGGCTGTCATCCGGGCAAATGCAGCCAACGGCCCCGGAATCTCGATAGTTCCATACGAAGGCTTGCTCAGAGATTGTGGAGCTCCAGGGATTTTCAGGTCTGTCCCCCCCGCCTGTTCGTAGAGACGGAGGTAGCGCTCTAGCGCCTGGGGGTTGTTCTGCTCGAGGCTTAGTACCGCAAGGCGGCGTAGCGTCTCCAGCTTTTCATCCGTCGCACCCCTGTCTTCAATAAGCCGCCAGTAGTTCTGGTACGCATCAAAACGCGCCGGGGCGCCGAAACGATCGAGGAATCGCGCAAGGGCGCGCGATGCATCCGGATCGTCGGGGTTGTCCCGTACCGCCGTCTGAAGGCGCAGGAGTGCCTCGGCGGACTTGCCTTCTAGCGCCAGCAGGCGCGATTCTTGGTCAGCTTCGGTTGCTCCCAAACAAAGAAGCGATGAAGCCAGGAGAGCCGCGACGCAAACAGCAATCCTCATAACAAACCTCTCTCGTCGTTTTTACGGCAGGCAGGAACCAGCGAATCTTGGAGCCTACTCTACCACTTTCCACAATTGCAGTGGCAACCTTTTCTCGCCAGAGGACGGTCTTTTTGCACTTGTCTGTAATGCTATGGGATGCAATTTCGATAGCATGGATGTCAGAAAGCGCGTGCTTTATTTTGCCGCAATCTTGCTTTTTGGAGAAACGAATTCGTGCGGATGATGAAAATGGCCATCGCGCCAATGCTGTTCCTGTTCCTCCTGATGCCCGCGTTGGCACAGGATCCTACGATTGCCGTGGTGGGTATGGTGCACTCCCATGTATGGGGTCACTTGTCGAAAATGATCGCCGGACAACCCGCCAAACTGGTGGGTGTGGCCGAAACCGAGCCGGTGCTAATTGACGACGCGGTCAAAGCCGGGCTGAGCCGGGACTTGGTCTTCGCGGACTGGCGCAAAATGCTGGATGAGAAAAAGCCTTTGGTCGTGTGGGCCTTTGTCGAGAACAACCGTCACCTGGAAATCGTACAGTACTGCGCTCCGCGCAAGATTCACGTGATGTTCGAGAAGCCGCTCGCGTCGTCCTTCAAGGATGCGCGCACCATCCAGGCCCTCGCCAGGCAGCATGGCATCAAGATTATGGTGAATTACCAGATGGCATGGTGGCCCACCATGCACGCGCTCAAGACGAAACTCGACAGCGGCGACCTCGGCACAGTCTTCCGGCTGCATGGGATTGTGGGCCATGGCGGACCCGGCGGACCGACGGGGCGCAACAAGTTCTTTTTTGATTGGCTTACTGACCCAGAGAAGAACGGCGCCGGCGCCCTCATGGATTTCGGTTGCTACAACGCATTGTGGAGCCTGATGTATCTGGGCAAGCCTACCAGCGTGTTTGCCCATACAATCAGCCTGCGACCGGGCGAGTTCCCGAAAGTCGAGGACAGTTCCGCAATCATGCTTACATATCCCAAGGGCGTGGCGCTTCTTGAGGGAAGCTGGGATCTGCCGCAAAGTTACCAGCAGGTGGAGTTGTTCGGGCTGAACGGTAGCGTGATGGCTGACCGTCGAGAGGCCACCTTCCGCCCCGCCCGTCAGCAAGCACAGGTGCTCCCGAATCCCTCATTGAAGCCGCACGAACTGGAGCCTATCGCTTACATGCTTGAGTGCATTCGAAGCGGGGCAGATCCGGCGGGAATGGTATCCGTGGATTACAACGTGGGCGTAAATGAAATCATCGAAGCTGCTAAGATGTCCGTAAAGAGTGGCAAGCCAGTGGCACTGCCGCTGCGATAGCTGCTTTGAAGATAACTGAAATGGAGCACCCGCTCTCCCGCCCGAGAGCGGGCGCTCTTTTTAGACTGCACGTCTCGCCCCGCCCGGCCCTCGTCTGCGCCGTGCATGTTCCTGCTACTCTCGTTCGCCCCAGTTCACCGGCGTAGGTGATCCATCGGAGATATAGGTGTCCCTCGGTAACTGCCCTGCCAGCGTCTGTTTGGACACTAGCTTGATTGGGTAATGATCTGGCGCCTTTTCGGCCTTCACAAAGTCCGCTCATTTGACGACGTAGAAAGAGCCCCATGCCTGAATCCGCACTCGCAAACAAACAACTTGCCACTATCCTCGGGGTGCTGGGCCATCCACTGCGAATCCGCATTGTGCAGGAACTGCGGCAAGGTGAGCGGGATGTAAACACCCTCCAGCAATGCGTCGGCATCGCGCACTCGGGCGTTTCCCAGCATCTCGCCGTGCTGCGCGCCAACCGGCTGGTGGTGGAACGGCGCGAGGGAAGGCGTGTGTACTACCGCCTGCTGGAACCGTCGCTGGCAGACTGGCTCATTGAAGGGCTTCGCTTCCTGGAAGCCACCGAAGAGCGCTACGACGCGTTGCGCCACGCCGTGCGGCAAGCCAGGGAATCGTGGGGGGCGACGCCCCTGCGCGGCGGCAATGGACACCCCGGCTCCGTCGGGGCCGGTCACGGGCAACTCGCATCCGGTCTGGATGCGGAGGAGTGAGAGCTGCTTAGGCCCCTGTGACGGCAGCTTTTGTCACAATGAAAGCAATGCTGACTCGCGCCTTGCTTCTGCTCCTCGTGCTAGCCTGCTTCGCTCTGGCACAGCCTGCCTGCCCCCCCACGCCTGTCTATTCCCCGTGTGACCTGGTGCTGGAACTCACTGCCGAAGAACTTGCGGCGCATCCGAACCCCCATGCCACTGTGCGCATTGCGGCGGAGTTTCGCTCGCCGGGGACCCGCACCTTTCTCCTAACAGCTTTCTGGGATGGCGGCACCCGCTTTGTGGTGCGCTTTGCCCCCACTGACCCGGGCCAGTGGTTGGTCCGCTTCTCGGGGAATATCCCGAGACTGAACGGAACCATGATCAGCGTGGAGGCCACCGACGCAGGCGTACCAGGATTCCTCGAATCCGCCAATTTCCACCACTGGCGCACCAGCAAGGACCGGCAGCCCCACCTGTGGATGGGCGACACCTTATATAGCTTCGCCAGCATGCCGGAGGAAACCTTCCAGGCCATTCTGGCGAAACGGAAAGAGCAAGGCTTCACGCACATCCGCGGCTACCTGCTGGGCTCCCGGCCAGACAACCAGCCGGAGATGCGCAGCCACGCGCTGCCGGCCCCCGATGCCATCAATCCGCAGCACTTCCAGCAAGTAGACCGCCGGATCCGCGCCATCAATCAGGCGGGCATGGTGGTTGACCTGATTCTGGGCTGGGATAAGAACCATCTGGCGGACGCCTTGCCCACCGCGGCGGACCGGCGACGCTACCTGGACTACGTGGTAGCGCGCTACAGTGCCTTCCAGGTTACCTGGCAGTTGGTGCAGGAGTTTGAGGAGTACCGCGACGGACGCGCTTTCGTGAAGGAACTGGGCGAGTACCTGAAGTCCCGAGACCCCTACCAGCATCCGCGCACCACGCATGCGTTGCGAACCACCTCACCCTTGGCCAAGGACGGTTGGATCACCTATATGCTCTACCAGAGCAATGACGAACACCTGGGCTCCATCGAACATCAGCTTCACCAGATGCCCTTTGTGAATGCGGAATTCGGCTACGAGAACTCAGGGGGCGGGGCCAGCCATCCGCATCACGTGGATTCCGACAATTTCCGCAAGCGGCTTTGGAACGCGACGATGAACGGTCAATATCCCACCTATGGCAATACCGGCACCTACGGCGGAAGCTTCCCGGCCGACGCCCGGTTTGCTGAATCTCCTGGTACAACCGCCATGAAGGTGTGGCACGACCTTCTGCGCCGCACCCGATTCTGGGAACTGGAGCCCTACTTCGACGTTTCTGGAGCGCGTTGCGTCGGCTTGCACGGCGAAGACACGCCGCAGTTTCTCTGCTACGCCCAGGAAGGCGGCACGGTAGAGCTACGGTTTATCAAGCGGAACACCTTCAAGGTGGAGTGGATCAACCCTAGCGACGGCGTCGTGACGCCCCTCAAGGAATTCAAAGACGACGTCTTCGTGGGGGCTCCGCCATCTCCGGGACGCGACTGGGTATTGCACGTCTACCGGCAGGGTCGCGTCGAGGGCCTGGGACGAAGCTATAAGTTTGAGAGCCGCCTGGTGCCCATTCAAGAGCCTGACAATGCGGCAGCCCGCGTTCCCTTTGACGTAGAGGAACCGGCAAGCATGGAGGTAAACACGGGGGACGCCATGCAGGCGCCTTTTGGCGTGAAGCTCACTCGGGAATCTCGGGCTACACGCAACATGATGTTTCTGTGGATCGCTGAGAACACCGTAAATGGCCAGGGGCATCGCGTGGCAGGCACAGGCGAAAAGGGCTTCCTCCGCTTCTACAAGGAAGCCGTCGGCGAGTTGCCAGCCGTAGTAAATGTGCGCATTTACGGTTTGAATGCCGTGGGCAAGCTCTATTTTCTCGACAGGGTCTACAAGCTGCTGCCGTGACGGACACTGCCATACAGTCAGACGCCCCCGGCTTTCCCCACCTGCAGCCAGGCCCG
>JAHCHD010000309.1 GCA_026129915.1 Bryobacterales bacterium | reverse complement strand
TGGCCATTGCATACGCGCTCGATTAAAGTCTCGACGGGGGCTGGCCCGCCTTCTTGCAGCACTACCTTGCCACTCAAATAAATGGGGCGTTGGGCGAAGGGATCCTGCCGCTGGCCACCAAACGGATCCTGCTGGCCCTGACCAGGGAAGGGGCTTTGCTGACCCTGGCCGGGCTGACGACCAGTGCCTCCCGAACCGGGGAAGCCCCCGCCGGTGCCGCCAGTTCCGCCAGTTCCACCAGTGCCGCCGGTCCCTCCGGTCCCACCGGTGCTGCCACCCCCGCCGCCAGAGCCACCAGTGGCTTGGCCTAAAAGTAACAAACAAGTTGCAATTAGCAGGGCGCACAGACTCAGAGAACGGAAAACACCGCGAGAGAGGCGCGAGAGGAAGGAAGAGGTCCCAGTATGCAAGCTCATGCGTGCTACCTCCGCTTTTCTGTCATGATATCCCACTATCCAGCGGGATGTTGCCGCGAAAATCCGTGAAACCCTCCATCCGGCGCGGCCAATCCAGTCCGGCGCCTGGAACGGCGATGGCCAGGGGTCTCCGGTTACCCCGCTTTTTGAGCGGGCACCGCTGGGTTGCGGTAGTCGATTAGGCCCGCCAGGTGGATAGAATAGGAGAAAGTCTTCCGCGAGGTTTATCATTCCTATGCCCGCATCTCGTCGCCGCTTTCTCCGCAATGCCGCCAGCGCGTCGGTCGCCTTTCCTGCCATGGCCGCGCAGAGCGCCGTTTCCCCCAATAGCAAGGTGCGCATTGCAACCATCGGGATCGGCGGTATGGGTTTTGGCGATACCCGCAATGCGCTGAAGGATCCCGGGGTGGAACTCACCGCCGTGTGCGACCTCTATACCGGACGCCTGGAACGAGCCAAGGAACTCTTCGGAACAGATCTGATCACTACCCGCGACTATCGCGAGGTGCTTGCCCGCAACGATGTGGATGCAGTCATCATCGCCACGCCCGACCACTGGCACGTTCCCATCGCCATCGAAGCACTGAAAGCGAAGAAGGACGTTTACCTGCAAAAGCCCATGATCCACAAGATCAGCGAAGGCAAGCCACTCATTGAGGAAGCAAGAAGGAGCGGGCGCATCTTGCAGGTGGGCAGCCAGTATGTAAGTTCCGCCATCTACCGGAAAGCTCGGGAGATTGTCCAAAGCGGTCAGATCGGCCAACTTACCATGGTGGAAGCCTGGCTTGATCGCAACACCGCCACCGGCGCTTGGCAGTACACACTTGCTCCCGACGCCAGCCCCGCCACGATCGACTGGGACCGCTTTCTTGGTTCCGCCCCCAAGCGCCCCTTCGACGCCAATCGCTTCTTCCGCTGGCGGAACTATAACGACTACGGCACCGGGCTTGCCGGCGACCTTTACGTCCACCTGCTCTCCGGGTTGCACTACGTCACCAATTCCAAAGGCCCCCGCAGTGTCTATACCACTGGCGGTTTACGCTACTGGAAGGATGGGCGCGATGTCCCCGATGTGATGCTTGCTCTGTTTGACTATCCGCAATCCAAGGAACACCCGGCATTCAATCTCGCCCTGCGCGTGAACTTCAAGTGCGGCATGCCCGAAGAGCGCTTCGGCTTTCGTTTCGTCGGCACGGAGGGAAGCTTCACCACCAGCTACGACACGCTGGAAATGGTGCGTACCCCCGAGGAGAGCGTGCCCGGATACACGATCGGCACCTTCCCTAAGGCGATGCAGGATGCCTATCTGAAGGAATATAACGAGAAGTACCCGGAGATGGTGCGCAAGAACAAGGGACGCGTAGTGGAGAACAGCAGCTTCAAGGCCAGTGACGGCTACAGCGCCCACGTTGCCCACCACGAAGCATTCATGGAAGGCGTCCGCACACGGAAGCCTGTGGTGGAAGACGCGGTCTTTGGCATGCAGGCCGCGGGCCCGGCTCTGCTCTGCAACGAGAGCTACTACCAGAAGAGCATCCTCTACTGGGATCCCGAGCGGATGGAACCGGTCAAGAGCTAACGGCTGCCGCCAGGCAACCACGAGCAGTGCCGCTGAACTGCTTCGTCCGAGGAACTGAATCTGCCGGGTGTTACCCTGGGGCTAAGTCTCGTGCGCCATTGCCCTGCTATCCTCCCGTTCGTTCTGCTCCTCAGCGGATCCGCCTTGTTTGTCCACGCACAACCGAGCGCGTCGGAAGTAGAAAGTTACCCCAAACCCGGAAAGCGGTACTGGGATGCCGCTGTCGAGGCCATGGGCAGTGTGCTCTCGCGCCTGGACAACTACACCTGCCTGTTGCACATGAGCCGCTACGAGCAGGGCCGCCGCGACCTCGTACTGCGCAAAGCAGACACCGTACGCCTGCAGGTTGCCGCACTAGCCGGCAGAGAATACTACGCTCTCCCAGGCAGTACAGCCTCTGTCACCAACCCTCGATCCCTCGTGCGCACCGGGCTCATTGGTACAGGCATCTTTCAAGGCTATGCCCATTCCATCTTCGTCAGCCGCGGAATCCAGAAGCTTGAGTTTCTAGGCGCAGACGGCGATGGCGAACGAGCTTTGTTGCGCTACCGCTTTACGCTAAACCTGGCAACTGAGCCATTAGAAATCCGCCTGGGACAGCGAAGCGCGCAAGTGTCAGCCAAGGGCGAATTCTGGCTGGGG
>JAHCHD010000308.1 GCA_026129915.1 Bryobacterales bacterium | reverse complement strand
TCTGTCCACCCTTGCCCGGACGCAGTTCGATGTTGTGAATGGTGGTGCCGGGCGGAATATCCTTCAGCTTCAGGGCGTTACCCACCAAAATGTCCGCGCCATCACCGGAGACCACAGTCTGGCCTACCTTCAACCCGTTGGGGCTGAGGATATAACGCTTCTCGCCATCCACATAATGCAGCAGGGCGATGCGAGCGCTACGGTTGGGATCGTACTCGATCGCGGCAACTTTGGCGGGAACGCCATCCTTATCGCGCTTGAAATCGATCACCCGGTAGCTCTGCTTGTGGCCGCCACCGATGAACCGCACGGCAACACGCCCATTGGAGGTGCGCCCACCGCTCTTGCGCTTTCCAACGGTGAGGGACTTCTCGGGCGTCTGCTTGGTGATGTCTTCCCGCGTCACCGTGGTCATGAACCGGCGGGACGGCGTTGTCGGTCTGTAGCTCTTGATGGGCATGGCTGCTTTCTCCTCGCGTCTGTCCGGCTAGACCTCGGTGTACTCCGGGACTTTCTGGCCGGGCTTCAGGCGAACATAAGCCTTTTTCCAGTCAGGCAAGTAGCCAGAATAGCGACCGCGACGCCGCATCTTCCCTTCAAGGTTGATCGTTCGTACTTCCGCGACCTTCACCTTGAAAATCGATTCCACCGCTTGGCGGACCTGCGTCTTGTTGGCATTCGCTGCCACCTCGAAACACAATGTCTGCGCGTTATCTTTGAGGTCGTGGCTCTTCTCGGTGACAATCGGCCTCCGCAGTATGCGGTAGACACTCAAGCTGGCAATGTTGCTCATGACAAGGCCTCCGACAACTTTCGTGCCGCCTCTTCGGTGAGCAACACGTTCTTGTGCTTCAGCAGGTCGTACACGGTAACTTCGCGGGTAAGCGAGAGCGTTACGCCCGGCAGATTGCGAGTGCCCAGGTCGAGATTTCGGTTGTCCACCTGGTTATCCACTACCAGCACGCTGGCGCCGGCATTGAGAGCCCTGAGCGTTGCGGCAACGGTTTTCGTCTTGTGATCGGCGAGTTGGAAACTCTGTACCACTTTCAGTTCGCCATCCCGCAGTTTCGCGGTGAGGGCGCTACGCAAGGCGCCTTGCTGCATCTTGCGAGGAAGGCGATAGGAATAATCGCGGGGCTGGGGGCCATGCACCGTGCCGCCGTGCCGCCACAGAGGCGACCGGATGGAGCCCATGCGCGCCCGTCCCGTGCCCTTCTGCCGCCATAGCTTCTTGCCGGAACCCGCAACCTCGTGCCGCGTCTTCGTGGAGGCCGAACCTTGACGGCGGCAGGCCATGTAGTGCCGCACCGACTCGTAAATCAGGTGCTCTTTCACCTCGGCGCCAAACACGGCATCCGCCAGTTCCAGGTCGCCTACCTTAGTGTTCTCTAGATCAAATACGTCCACTGTCGGCATGACGTTATCTCCTTGACCGCCGCACGATCACGAAGGACCCCTTCGGACCAGGAATGGCGCCCTTGATGGCAATCACGTTGTCGTCCGTATTCACGTCGACGATTTCCAGATTGCGCACCGTCACCTGGGCGTTGCCCATGTGGCCGCCCATCTTCATTCCCTTGAATACACGCGACGGGAAACTGGACGAGCCGATCGAGCCCGGGGCACGGTGGAACATCGATCCGTGTGTATCCTCACCGCCACCAAACTTGTGCCGTTTCACGACACCGGCAAAGCCGCGGCCCTTGCTGGTGCCAATGACGTCCACCTTTTGGCGCAACGCAAACGAATCCGCCAGAATCTTGTCTCCCGGCTTGAAATCACCATCACCGGGATTCAGACGAAATTCCTTGAGGAACTTCGAGCTCTCGACGTCGGCGGCCTTCAGGTGGCCCTTCTCCGGTTTGTTCATCCGCGATGGCTTTGCATACTCCACCAGCGCCAACTGAATGGCGTCGTAGCCATCCTTTGCCGGCGTCTTCCGCTGTACCACAACGCAGGGCCCGGCCTGGAGGAGCGTAACAGGTACTACCTGTCCGTCCGGCCGGAACATTTGCGTCATCCCAATTTTCTTTCCAAGAATTCCTGGCGCCATGGGTTTGAGCCACCTATCGGTTTAAGCTGCTTCTGTTTGGGCAACTGCGCATTGCGCGCTGCCCTCCGTCCGGCAAATCGCTACTTGCGGTCTTTGCCGAATGCCTTGATTTCCACGTCTACCCCTGCGGGCAGATCCAACTTCATTAATTCGTCCACGGTTTCCTGCGTCGGCTCGAGTATGTCGAGCAGGCGCTTGTGTGTACGAACCTCAAATTGTTCCCGTGACTTCTTGTCCACGTGCGGGCTGCGGTTCACCGTAAAGCGGTTCCGCACCGTCGGCAGAGGAATCGGTCCGGCCACGCTGGCATTTGTGCGCAGCGCTGTCCGTACGATGTCCTTGGTGGACTCATCGAGAATGCGATAGTCGTAAGACTTCAAACGAATGCGAATTCTTTCCCGGATTGCCATCTGCCCTCACTGTCCGCGCAACCAGCATTGCCGCTTCCGCTGCTCTGCCTGTTGCGTTTGCTGCCACGTCCCCATCGGGGTTCTCATCACGTTCCAGCTTGGTGTGCTGAGGAAGGAGCATTGCTCCCTCCTCCGCGAATCCTTCACCAGCCCTCGCGGGCTTAGTTGGTGATTTCGGTCACCGTGCCTGCGCCCACCGTACGGCCGCCTTCGCGAATC
>JAHCHD010000307.1 GCA_026129915.1 Bryobacterales bacterium | reverse complement strand
GAAATTCGGTATCAGCAAGGGCTCATGAACCGCGGGTTCACCCCCGATCATGAAAATGGGCTCGCGAGAGCGGGCGTGAATTCGCTACTCTGGTTTGCGCCGGAGGCCGTGTAAGCCGTCTAACCTGTGAGGCTGTAAAGCCTGCGTATCAGCATGGCTGGAACGCCGCGTACCCCCGATTGTCGCGGTGCTTGCCCCGTTGCTGGGGTGAGCGCCAGCACGCAAGAGAGACTGTCTTGCTGAGTGCGTTCCCGGCTCCTGGCAACGAAACCAGATCGACGGAGATGCCATGCCCAGGAAGCCTCAGTTCCTCGAAGGTTCCTTCGCCGTGCTGCACTCGCGTTGCGCGGCACTTGACGCTCACAAAGACTCCATCATGGCCTGCCTGCTCACTCCCGGCGAGGGCGATGAGCCCCACAGTGAAGTCCGCCAGTTTGGCACCACAACCAGGGAACTGGAGGCGCTGGCGCGCTGGATGCTGGAATCGGGCATCACCCATGCAGCGATGGAGTCAACGGGTGTTTACTGGAAGCCAGTCTTCAACATCCTGGAGCCGGTCTGCGAGCTCACGCTCGTCAACGCCCGCGACGTGAAGCAAGTTCCCGGCCGCAAGACCGATCTGGCCGATTGCGTCTGGCTGGCCAAACTGCTGCGTTATGGCCTGCTAAAGGCAAGTTTCGTGCCTGACCTGGAGATCCGCGAACTGCGCGACCTGTGCCGCATGCGCACCACGCAGGTTCGCGAGAGTGTGCAGGTGGGCAACCGCATCCGCAAGGTGCTCGAAGACGCCAACATCAAGCTCGATAGCGTTGCCAGCGACCTGCTGGGGCTCTCCGGACGCACGATGATCCAGGCCATGATTGAGGGCGAGCAGAACCCCGCAGTTCTCGCCGAGCTTGCCCGCGCCCGGATGCGCAGCAAGATCCCGCAACTGACCCTAGCCCTGGAAGGCCCTGTGCGCCCGCATCATCGTTTCCTGCTTAAGGAGTGGATGTGGATCCTCGACCGGCTGGAGGAGCAGATCCTTCGCCTGGAGGAAGAGATCGAGAAGCGCATGCCCCCTTTTGAATGGGCGGTCACGCTGCTGATGGACAAGCCGGGCTTTGATCGCGTGGCCGCACGCAATCTCATCGCCGAGATCGGCGCGGACATGAGCCGCTTCCCGAGCGCGCGACACCTGGCATCGTGGGCAGGGGTGTGTCCGGGCAACAACGAAAGCGCAGGCAAGAAGCGATCAGGCAAGAGCCACCGCGGCAACCGGTGGGTGAAGGGAACCCTCACCCAGATCGCCTGGGCCGCCTCGCACAAGAAGAACAGCTACGAGGCAGCGCTCTACAAACGCTTGGTTCCCCACCGCGGAAAGAAGCGTGCTCTGGTTGCTTTGGCAAACTCCACGCTCCAAGCGGTGTGGCACATGCTGAGCAAACGACAGACCTACATCGACCTGGGCGCGGACTACTTTGAATCCACGCAGAAGGAGAAGCTAACCCGCACCCTCGTCAAGCGATTGGAAAAGCTCGGACACAAGGTCACCATCGAACAGGTCGCCGCATAGCATTCGTGTGGCCGGAGATGATTCTCAAGAGAGGCAGTCCACTCGTTGCTGATACCGAATTCAGATCTGTAACTGCGACAGACAGATTCTCTGAGCACAGGACCTTGAAACGGACACCAATCGAGAGTACCCCAGCAGCCAGGATATGCGCGTGGTCACATCCTGGAGAAGTTGGCCAACGTCGGGTATTTCTGTGAGAACTTCCCGCTGGTTGGGCCACTGACAGGTCGTACATCCCACGTAGCTGGAGTGGTTGCTCTACCGCCAACCCGGGGGAGCGGATGACCGGCTAGTCGGGCAATAGGAGCGGATGCCCGGCTAGCCGGGCGATATATGCCAGCGGGGTGCGTGAGCGCCCCGTCTCGCCGCAGCGAGAGAGGAACCCCGAGCGGGGTGGCACGCCTCGTGTCCGCTTCCCATTGCCCGCTCTGGGATCACTTGATGTTTGCCGCCAAAGAACCGAGGGCCTGGCTCGAACACGATCTTCGGAAAATGGAACCAACCGGGACAGTCCTCTCACCGAAATTTCGAGGTTGAGTGAATGTCTCCGAAACCCATTGCTGCATCGCGACCGATGCTTCTCATCGCCAATGTGATGCGTCAGCCCCGCCGCCAGAGCCCGAAGCAAAGCGAGGGCGCGTCACAGAGGACAGCCCCGTAGCGCAAGCCCGGGGTTTCATCCCATCCCCACAATTCCAGAGCCCGAAGCAAAGCGAGGGCGGCTCACTCAGCACCACGCTCTGCGGAATCGGCACCGCTTCACCCGGAGACGCCTTCCCCTGTCCTCCCCGAAATCCAGCGCCTCGTCCACACGATGCAGCGCCAGCGGCGCGAAATCCACGTCACCATCCACACGCCATCGCATTCCACACATCATCGTCGTTGCACATGCCATCGCCGTTCCACACACCTTCACCGGCCGTTCTTCAACCGCCATCGTGGCCCACAGACTCGCGCCCGCAAGGTGCGCTCCACCGAACCCGTGGCCCCCGCCCAGCCAGACAACCAGCCTCGCGTAGCGAGACCATGGAGCACTCGCCCTTTCCTCGGCGAGTGCGACTTCGGCCCTTCCCCCGCGACGGCCGGAATGAGTCAACACCCCCGCCGCTCCTCCGCACCCATAGGCCGCGTCTCGCTATTCAGCCCCTAGTCTGAGGCCGAAACCGGC
>JAHCHD010000306.1 GCA_026129915.1 Bryobacterales bacterium | reverse complement strand
TGGACGGTGCGCAAGCAGGCGGATACCGTCACATTGTCGAGACAGGACCCCGCGCATTCCGGAATCCCAGACGTTCCCACGCTTGTGGTGTCCGCCGCCGCGATTTTTCTGTGTGTGACCGGATTCCGGATACTCACCTCCTCCGAACCGGCTGGAGCGGTTTTGCTTAGTTACAGGACACCTCTAGTGTTGTTTCTGATTCTGGTGTTTCTGGTGCCGCTGATCCGGATCAGCAAACGCTGGAACCATGGACACAAGGTGATTCTGGGACCGGGACGGGCAGTGACGGAGACATTCCGCTTCGGAGAGATGCAGTCAAAGGTCGTGGAGAAGAATCGCATCCTGCGCCTGATTCACTCCCGTCCCCGGAATCCGGACGGCAGCCGGTATGACGGAGGTTCGGTGGAACTGGAGTACCGGGGGGATGGCGGCGGCACCGAGCAGATGACCGTGATGTACGGGCAAGAGCAGGAAATCCTCTGGTTCGTTCCGTTGCTGGAGGCGTGGAGTGGATTGCGAGCTCGTACGGAAGACTTTGAAATTGACTCTGACGAGGATGAAGACGGCGAACTGGAAGCCGTGGACGAGGATCCTGAGGACAGGCAAGAGTGGAACTGATCCGGCGAACTCCGCCGAATCCTCCGCATCTTGGGCGATTATTAGTGGGCTCAGTCCGTTGACACCCTTAGGCGCGTTCGTTAGCCTGAAGGGTCACTATGCAGCTACGGGTATTAATGGTTGGCTCAGAAGTGGCTCCGTTTGCCAAGACGGGGGGCCTTGCCGATGTGCTGGGAGCGCTTCCGTTGGCGCTGGCACAGCGCGGCGTTTCCGTAGCCGTGCTAATGCCCCGCTACGGATTTATTCCACTCGATCGCCTGCAGAGGGTGTATGACCATTTCCCGATCGTGATGGGGAGCGACCAGATTCCGGCGCAGGTATACGCCTTTGAGGACCGCGGCGTCCGCTACTTTTTCCTGGACGCACCAGGGCTGTTTGGGCGGCAGGGGCTTTACGCCGAAAAGGGCCAGGACTATCCGGACAACTTTCGGCGTTTCGGTGCACTGAGCATTGCGGGCTGCGAAGCTATCCGCCGCTTGTTTCGCGCTGACATCTTGCACTGCCACGATTGGCAGACGGGGTTGGCGCCGCTATATCTGCGGGAGCGCTACCGGCTCGACCCCAACTTCATGGCCGTAAAAAGTGTTTTTACGATCCATAACCTGGCCTACCAGGGGATCTTCGGGCGGGAGGTCCTTCCAATGCTGGGCTTGCCTCAGCGCGTTTTTGACTCTGGCGCGGCGGAGTTCTTTGGGAAGGTGAGCTACCTGAAGGCAGGCATTGCGACGGCGGATGCGGTAACTACCGTGAGTCCGACGTATGCAAAGGAGATACAGACCCCGCAGTCCGGGTGGGGACTCGACGGCCTGCTGCGCACACGCAAGGAATCGCTACACGGCATTCTGAACGGGGCCGATTACTCGCTTTGGGACCCCGCCTTTGACCCCTATCTGGCCGCCAACTATTCAGCTGACGACCTTACGGGTAAGGCCACCTGCAAGCGCGATTTGCTAAAGACTGTCGGTTTGAGTGCCGATGATCTGGAGAACAAGCCGGTAATTGGTATTGTGGCCCGCTTGTCGGAGCAGAAGGGCTTTGACCTGGTTGGAGCCGTGGCTGACGATTTGATGCGGGAGGATCTGGCACTGGTGGTGCTGGGTTCTGGAGAGCCGCGCTATGTAGACCTATTCCGCACGCTGGCAGACCGCTATCCTGATCGCGTGGCCTTCCGAGCGGGTTACGACGAAGCGATGGCGCACAAGATTGAGGCGGGGTCTGATCTGTTCCTGATGCCGAGCCAGTATGAGCCTTGCGGGCTGAACCAGATCTATAGCCTGCGCTACGGCACGGTGCCGATTGTGCACGCGGTGGGCGGGCTGGAGGACACGGTAAGCGAGGAAACTGGCTTCAGGTTTGTGGGATACTCCGGGGGCGTGATGTTGGAATCGATCAGGCAGGCGGTAAAGGCCTATGGAAACAAGCGCGCCTGGAGAAAGCGGATGCTGGCTGGCATGAGCCTGGACTACTCGTGGGCGGCATCCGCCCAACAGTACTTGGATCTGTATGCACATTTGGGCTCGTGAAACTTTCCGGCAAATTCGTCATCCATAAGATTGTGTGAATTGGAGCGATTGATGGCAGGCAACAACACCCTAACTTTTACTGATGCAAACTTTGACAGCGAAGTGCTTAATGCGGAAGTCCCCGTACTGGTGGACTTTTGGGCCGAATGGTGCGGTCCGTGCCGCATGATGGGTCCGACGATCGACACCGTCGCCGATGCCTTCGAAGGCAAGGTGAAGGTGGGCAAGGTAGATGTGGATTCCAATATCGGCACGGCTGGCCGATTCCAGATTCGCGGGATCCCCACACTGCTGCTGTTTAAGGGCGGCAAGGTGGTGGACCAGAAGGTAGGGGCAATCCCCAAGGGCGAGTTGGAGTCGATGCTCAACGCGCACGTGTAAGCTTCGCCCAAAAACGGGCGGGCGGGTATAGAAAAGGCGACAACGGGGTGATGCCCGGTTGTCGCCTTTCCTTTTTGGCACTAAGTGCTGCGCGAATGCGCGGCCCAACGGAACGAACTACGGGGTTGCTCGTTCGAGGAATACGGCCCAGTTGCTCACCACCGCAAGCAGCGCTGTGGGAAAAACACCCAAGAATATGGTA
>JAHCHD010000305.1 GCA_026129915.1 Bryobacterales bacterium | reverse complement strand
GACGTACTTGGGCGTTTGGAAGGCCGTTCCAGCCTGGGGAGGCTGGGTATCATCGTTCATGGAACCGCTGGACTCTTTGATCCGGGCTGGACTGGCAAGGCGACCCTGGAACTCAGCAACCTCAGCCGATTGCCGGTGGCGCTTTACCCCGGGATGCGCATCTGTGCGTTCACTTTCGAGCAACTGTCCTCCCCTTCGTCAAACCCTTATCGCACGAAGCCAGGCAACAAGTACGCGGGCCAGCAAGGCCCCATTGGGAGCCAGTTGAGCACCGAAGTGAGCAAGATGTCGCGCTAGAGGCGTGGCAAGATTCGACGTTTCCGACGCTCCAGACGGATTTGGCGGAAGCGGCTACCGAGAGGGCCGACGGTCCATTCCGGCGGGCAAGGCTAGGATTGCACGAACTTGTGCGTCAATCCCCTGGCGCTCGATTCCGCGGAGCTGCGCGGGCGTTTCTTGCAAAGTGTTCAGTAATACTGTACAGTTTAAGACGGCGGAGATTGTCATAGACAATTACTGGTCCGCATCGCCTTCTGAGTTTGCCACTCCTGACACTGTTCCTCGATCCGACACGGAAGCCTTTTGTGATGAATGAGATCCTAGAGCAGACGCCCACCGCGGTTGCTGAGTTCCGAGAGTTACAGGTTGCCATCCGGCGGCGGCGGACCTTCGCGATCATCTCGCACCCCGACGCGGGAAAAACCACACTCACTGAGCAGTTGCTTGTGGGTGCAGGGGCGCTGGCGGCCGCGGGGCTCGTGCGTCCCAAGAAGAACCGAAGCTATGCGGCATCCGATTGGATGGCGATGGAGCAAGCGAGAGGCATCAGCATCACGTCCACGGCTTTGCAGTTTGAGTACGGCGGCGCCTTGTTCAACTTGCTGGATACCCCCGGCCACGAGGATTTCAGCGAGGATACCTACCGCACCCTGATGGCAGTGGACAGCGCGGTGATGGTGCTGGATGCCGCCAAAGGCATCGAGCCACGAACATTGAAACTGTTTGAGGTTTGCCGTACGCGGGGGCTTCCGATTCTTACGTTCATCAACAAGATCGATCAGCCAGGCCGGAGCCCGCTCGAACTGATTGACGAAATCGAGAAGACTCTGGTGATCGAGGCCTGCCCGATGCAGTGGCCGGTTGGCAACGGAGCGGCGCTGAAGGGAATCGTCAGCCTGAATGACGAGATGTTTCACGAGTATGAACGTTACTCGCAGCGGCACGGGGAAGACGCTGAGCCCGTCCCTTGGGATAGCGACAGCACTCGTGCCCATGTGGGGCAAGACTTTTTGGGTGAAGCGCAAGGAGAGATGGCCCTTCTGAGCGAAGCGTCCCCCCGTTTCGATCAATCCAGGTTTCTGAAGGGAGAACAAACACCGGTCTACTTCGGGAGCGCGCTTCACAACTTCGGAGTGAAGGCATTCCTGGATGAACTTCTGCGGCTTGCCCCGCAGCCCCAGCCGCGAAGCACCGTCAATGAGTCAGTGGCTATCGATCCCCTAGGAAGCGTGTTTTCCGCGTTCGTTTTCAAGATCCAGGGGAACATGGACCCTCAGCATCGTGACAACATGGCGTTTCTTCGTGTTTGTTCCGGGAAGTTCGAGCGAGATGCTTTGGTGTATCACCCCCGGCTTGGCCGGAGGATCCGCATGACGCGGATGCATCGCATCTTCGCTCGCGATCGCACCTTGATGGATGAGGCGTATGCAGGCGATGTCGTTGGGGTTGTGAACCCGGGACTATTCCGGATTGGAGATACGCTCGCAAGCGAGGAAGGAATCGAGTATCCGAGAATTCCAAGCTTCGAGCCGGAGTTCTTCTGTACTCTTTCCTGCCAAGACGTGTCCCGGACCAAGCAGTTTCGCAAGGGGCTGGAGCAGCTTAGCGCAGAGGGCGTCGTACAGGTCTACTACTCGGTGTCTGCCGCACGGCGCGAACCCATCCTTGGTGCAGTAGGACGGCTGCAGTTTGATGTGGTGGAATCTCGAATGCTGCAAGAGTACGGCGCCAAAGTACGGATGGAACCGATGTCGTTTAGTTGCGCGCGTTGGATGAAGGCCGATCCGGACGCGATGGATTCCATTCGATGGCCGTCGCGCGGCATCGAAGTTTGCCGTGACCACGAAGGGCACCTGGTTTGCCTGTTTGAGTCCGCATGGGATCTTCGGATGATCAGCCAGAACCATCCGAAGGTGATTTTCGAAAAGACGGCCTAGCCCTGGGCGACGCCGAAGACGCAGGGACTGAGAGTGGAGCTTGCATGATAGTAGAGCAGTTTGCGCAGTTTGGGCCCGCACTGGAGACGCTCGCGGTGGAGCTTCGATCCCGCTTGAGTGCGGAGGATGCACCGGGACAGGAAGGTGGGCATGGCGCCGATACCCACATTCGCAGCGGGGCGCGACTGGAACTTGTGGAAAACGCGATCCGCAGGCTGGAGTGCGGTGAATACGGTTACTGCGCACGATGCGAAGACGAAATATCGTATGCGCGGCTAAAGGCCCGTCCAGAGTCACACCTCTGTGGCCGGTGTGGCGCAGGCAAGTCGTAGCGGCAACTGTCCAGCGAAGTGGTTTACCTCAATCCTGCCTCTTCATCGAGCCGTTGCTCCATTGGGCGGGAACGCAAGGGTTTCGTATGTTGCAACCTGGAGGAACTGCGTGGGACCTGAACTGTCGTTCGCCAACCGGCAACTTGTTCGAGCTGGAACAATTACAGAATCTCCAGCAGCAAGAACCGTTG
>JAHCHD010000304.1 GCA_026129915.1 Bryobacterales bacterium | reverse complement strand
TGACCGCCTTCACCTCGTCGAGGAGTTTGATCTTGCCTTTCTCGGCGAGGGCAGTTTCCAACTCCGGACTGAAATCGAAGTGGTCCTCGATGGACGCCTTGCCGCGGCTGGTGATGACAATGATGTCGGGGATTCCTGCGCCCAGTGCTTCCTCAACTCCATACTGGATAAGCGGTTTGTCCACCAGCGTCAGCATTTCCTTGGGCTGCGCCTTGGTTGCCGGAAGGAAGCGGGTACCTAGCCCGGCACAGGGGAACACTGCCTTGCGCAAGATCTGACTCATAAGACCCTATCGTATCCCCAAACGGGGGAGGGTCTAACAGCGAAATGATTGACCGAAGCCTAGCTGTGGCGCATCCGCGTGCTGGTGAACCGTGCGTCCACAGGCGACGGATCAATTGTGCCTAGCGCTCGACAGCGTGCTAGCTAAGGGTCGCAGCGCGGCTTTCGCTCTCATCAGGGAGGTCCACGGAAAGCGTCTGCACGGTACACGTAGACGCTTGCGGAGCCAGCGAACTCGGCAAATGAATGCGCCACCATTCTCGTGCTTCCCTGCGCCGCCAGCTATGAGAATCATGGCACTGCGCAAGCAGCACCGACAGTTCATCGGCACTCTGCGGACGTTTGGCCGGGTCCTTTTCAAGGCAGCGCAGCACCACCCTTTCCAGGTCCGCAGGCACCGGATTCTCGGTTCGCTCGGAGGGCGGGATGGGCGCATCCGTGACGTGCTTCAAAATGGTGGCCACCGCTGTGGATCCCTCAAATACCGCCTGTCCGGTGAGCAGGAAGTAGGCCACGCAGCCCAGCGAGTAGATGTCGCTGCGCGCGTCGATGTCGCGAGACCCTCGTGCGGCTTCGGGAGCCAAGTACGCGGGAGTGCCGGTGGTGGTGCCGTCCTGGGTAAGGCTTTGATCTTCGTCGCCCATTACGTTCTTCACCAGGCCAAAGTCGAGCACTTTGATGAAATCGAAGTTCCGGCCCATCCGGCAAATGAAGATATTCTTTGGCTTCACATCGCGATGAATAAGTCCCAACTCGTGCGCTTCGCTCAGCGAATCGCAGACCTGCTGCAGGAAGTAGATGACGCGCGCAGAGGTGATAGGACCAAACCGCTTGATCAAAGAGTCGAGGTCCATGCCATCGAGCAGTTCCATCACGTAGTAGAAGCGACCGTCCTGCGTGACGCCGAAGTCGTAGATTTCGATGCTGTGAGGAGAGCGCAGGGCGGCGGTGGCCTGCGCCTCGCGTTCGAACCGGCGCAGGGCGGTCTGTGGGCTCTTTGAGCCATTCGTCCCCACAGCGACTACCTCTGGCTTCACCAGTTTGATGGCGGAGCAGCGCGAAAGCAGACGGTGCTCGGCACGCCAGACCTCACCCATACCACCCTTGCCGATGAGGTTTGTGAGCTTATAACTTCCGATTTGCCGGGCGGATTCCAGGCGCCGGCCCAGCGCGTAGAAGTTCGTGGAAAGCAGCGCCGTGATGACTGCGGTTACGTAGACAGGAAAGAAACGCATCGCCCAGCCCGCGACACTTAGTTCATCCACCACGCCCAGTCGGAGGTAGATGGCGTACACCATCGGCGCCATGGTGGCCGTAATGAGGGAAATGGGGAAGGCAACCCGCGCCTTCGCGGGGATGCTAAAGCCAAAGATCACGATCCACGGGAGCAGCATGTCGTAAGCGACGTCCATGTTGGCGGTTACGTGGATTTCGTCACAGAGACGCAATACTTGCAGGGCGAAGGCCCCTAGATACTGGTAGAGAATGCCGGCGCGCAAAACGACAAACGACGGGACCCGCTCGGAATTGGCCATTAGCGCCAGCGCGGCGCCGCCCAAAATAAGAACCAGCAGCGATGCGTAAACGGCGAGCGCGGCGTTCTCGTCCGGCGGGCCGCCAGGTCTAGCCAACCTACCTACTGCGAAGAAGAAGACCGAGGCAACGATAGCCACATATCCGATCCATCGCAGCCGCACCCGCGCTTCGCGAACCATGCCTGGGGTGAGATTGAAGCAGGCCGTAATTGAGGCGGGGGTTTCGTTCGCCTCAATTTCAACGCGCGGAACCGATCCTGCGGAGTTCCAGGTGGCCATACAACTTCCAGTCTAGCCGTTTCCAGGACGTGGCAATGCTGGAGTGTGTGCTGGAGTGTGTGGCGGTGTCTATGGCGAAGGTTCTAGACGATGATCGATCAACGGAACAAGACGACTCGATGACCTTGCCTTGATGACCTCGGTGACCAGGAGGCCGATTGAACCAAGCATCTGCTAGGATTCGCGTATGGGTATTCGTATCTTCGAAGCGATTTTCGGCCGCGCGCCTGGCAATGGTCTTCTATGTTTCGCGCTTGTAATCTGCATGCTGCCAGGTTGCGCTGCGGCTGAAGGCTGGTGTTCGCTGGACGGTGCTCGCTTCCATCCACTTACCGCGGAAGAGCGTACCGACGGCTGGGTGTCCCTCTTCGATGGCAGCAATGTAGGCGCATGGCGGGCCTTTCACAGCGATATGTTCCCCACTGAAGGTTGGCAGATGGAAAAGGGCGCTCTGCTGCACCGGGAAGGCGACGGGCGTGGCGGGCGCGATGGCGGTGACTTGCTGACCCGCGAGAGCTATTCCAACTTTGAGTTTGCCGCCGATTGGTGCCTTCAGCCAGGCGGGAACAGCGGTATCAAATACCTGGTAGTGGAGTCGCACACTCCGCTCACCGCACGTGGTGCTTTCGGGCTGGAATACCAAC
>JAHCHD010000303.1 GCA_026129915.1 Bryobacterales bacterium | reverse complement strand
CCAAGCAAACGCATTCTTGCCCGCGCCACCAGCAGCAGTTCCCGGTTATCCAAGCAGAGCCTTCGGAAGAACTCCTCCCGGTAGCTATCCTCTCCGAAGCTGATTTCCTCAATGGCAAACAACTCGGCGAGTTGCGAATCCCGAAATGATTCGATACGGCAGGACGTGCGGGTCGCTTGCAGCGTTCGAGCCGACGGTGGAACGGAACGAGAAGCAGCGCGCACCATGCGTAATCAAAAATGTAGCGCAGCTTTGGACTGTTTGCCAGTGCGAATAGGTTGTACGCAATAGGATGTCCTGCCAACTGCCATCCTGCCACGTTGACGTTACACATGCCGAGGGGGCAAACTTACAGAATCCATGAAACTTTTAGTGCTTCTGCTGCTGTTTTCGACTGCGTTGCCGCTGGCCTCTTTCCTGGGTGCCCAAGATCGCCCTGCAGCCGCTGGGATGGGACCGCAGCGGCGTGATGCCCAGCCGGAGCGTCCTTTGCCCCCGATGGGCTTCGTAGAGTACGAGCCTGCCTCCACCTTGGTGGTGCCGGAGCATCCGGTTAGCCGCGCCAAGTTCCCAGTCATCGATATCCACAGTCACCACAATCCTCGGTCGACTCCGGAGCGCATGGCGCAGGTGGTAAAGGACATGGACGCTCTGAACATCCGGATGCTGGTGAACCTGAACGGCGGGCAAGGGGAGAACATCAAGATTGGGATGGAGCAACTTGTAAAGGCGCATCCCGGGCGCTTCGTAGTCTTCGCCAACCTCGACTTCTGGGGCATCGACGAGCCAAGCTGGGGCGAAGGCGCTGCTAAGCAACTGGAAGAAGACTACCAGAACGGTGCGCGAGGACTGAAGATCTTCAAGAACCTGGGCCTCAACCTTCGTGACAAGAAGGGCCGTGTACCCACAGATGACCCCAGGCTGGACCCCGTCTGGCGAAAGTGCGCGGAGCTGAAGATTCCCGTGCTCATCCACACCGGCGAACCCGCACCGTTTTTTGACCCCATCGACAAGACCAACGAGCGCTGGCTTGAGCTTTCCCTGTATCCCAGCCGTGCGCGCCCCGCGGGCACTTACCCATCCTGGAAAGAGGTGATGGCCGAACAGCACCGCATGTTCGCAAAGCATCCCGAGACGATCTTCATCAACGCGCATCTTGGCTGGTACGCCAACGACCTGGCCACCCTTGCCTTGTTGCTCGATCGCCTGCCCAATATGTACACGGAGATTGGCGCGGTGATTGCAGAGCTGGGGCGGCAACCGCGAGCGGCGCGTGAGTTTCTGATTCGCTATCAGGACCGAGTGCTGTTCGGGAAGGATAGCTGGGTGCCGGGTGAGTTCTCAACTTACTTTCGCACCCTGGAGACCGCGGACGAGTATTTTCCGTACCACAAAAAGTATCACGCCTTCTGGCGGATGTATGGCCTTGATCTGCCCGATGAAGTGCTGAAGAAGATCTACTACAAGAACGCCCTGCGCGTTGTTCCGGGGCTGGATGCCTCGCAATTTCCGGAGTAGCCACGGATATACCCGGCTCGTGTGAACGCCCGAATGCGGGGATGTAGCGCCCCCGCAACATCCTCATTCCCTTAGTGCTGAATGAGCGGTGGGCCATACGCGAGACGGCTGCTTCCTGGAAGCCGCCGTCTCGCCGACAGCGTAGGTGGCCATCCGGCCGCAGAGTTTGCGTTTCTAACGTGGCCGGTTCGCGGCCGTCTCCAGGCTGATGATGGTGTTCATTGCGCCCAAGCGTACCGGCTTCGGAATGTCGTTCTGCGTGAGCCGCTCGTAGAGGCTAGTTGCCTGCTTGCGATCTCCCTTGATGAGCCATTCCTCAGCGCAAACCAAACAGGCATTGGCCACCGCCGAGCGCACCGCGCCGTTAGTCTTGCCAAGACCTTCGAGCAGGATGTCCGTGGCGGCAGGTCCACTGATGCGCCCCAGGGACGCGATGGCGGCTCTTGCGACTTCCGGTTCCGTACCGTACATTAGCTTCGCCAGCGCATCTACTGCCTTCGCATCCTTGCGCTGTCCTATGGAATCAACTACGCCAACGAGCAGGTCGCCTTTCAGCGTCCCCAGTGCGGCGCGAAA
This sequence comes from Bryobacterales bacterium, assembly GCA_026129915.1. Classification (GTDB taxonomy): domain Bacteria; phylum Acidobacteriota; class Terriglobia; order Bryobacterales; family Bryobacteraceae; genus JACTMJ01. Next base: position 654 of record JAHCHD010000303.1, on the reverse strand, counting down.
CGCATCGTCCACGGAAGGGTCGGGAATTGGGACAAGGCCGTAGCGGGCGTACTGGTTTAGCTGGGGATCGTTCAACAACGGAAGCATCGCTGCCGCGGCCTCCTTGTCGCCTACCATCGCTGCTCGCATGCAAGCCTTGGCCTTGCGGAACTCCGAGGCCGAGGGGTCCCTCAGCAACCGGACGAGGTCAGCCGGGCCCATCTTCATGATGTCGCCCGCCTGGAATTCCGGTGGAATGGGCGGTGGTTGGGGGCGCGGAGCGGGTTTGGGGTTCGCTGGTTTCACCGGGGCAGGGGTTTGGGCACTTGCTTGACTCATGGCTGTTTCCTTTCCTCCAACTGCATCCCTACACCAATCTCCAGGGGGCTCGCATTTCGCGGCTCCGCATGCGGTTGGCCTCTTCGTCGTTTACGAACTCCTGCTTGGCGGGGTCCCAGGTGAGCTTGCGGCCAAGTAAGTAGGCAATATACGCAGCGTGGCAACCAATATGGGTGTTGGCAGCCGCGGTTGCGTTTGACCTGGGCTGCGAGCGGCTCTTGATGCACTCAATAAAATCGCGCCAGTGGTAGTGCAGCGTCAGACTAAACGCATTGCCCTGTTCGGCGGGCGGCAGTTCGCCCTTTAGGTTGTCAGAGACCATAATCTTGCCGCTGT
>JAHCHD010000302.1 GCA_026129915.1 Bryobacterales bacterium | reverse complement strand
GCACTCTTCGGGTTGCTGGCACCCTGGGTGGCAGGCGAGACGCGCCCGGTTAGGGAATTGGAAGACTCCAGCCAGTTCTGGCTGGAGAATTACACAAGGCTTTGCGAGTACCAGCGAATTCCTGATCTGGGGAAGCTGATCGCCATCGACGATGCGCTTGCCGGAATCGTCGCTAGGCCGGGTGATGTGACCTCCGCGGTGAAGAGCGTTGCAGGTCTTTTAGAGGGCTGGCCCGTCCACGAACCGCCAGGAAAGGGGATGAATCCGCACCGGCTGCGAGCCATTGAACGCTACCGGCTGACGCCGCTGAGGGAATCCTTCTTGAAGTTGCAGGCCGAGGCGCAACGGGGGGCGAAGGCCCGCCCAGACAGGGTGCAGCGGCTGGCGGCTGAAATGGCGGAGGCGCTCTCCCCGCAGGCAACGCTTGCGTTGGGGGGTGTACTCTACGCGCGATTCTTCCACGCGGAGGATTTACTGATTGCGGAGGATCCTCTCTTCCTGCGGCGCCACGACTTCCTGGAAGTTACTGTTCCCACGAGCAGCGGCCTCCGCCGGACGATGCTGGAAACGGTTGGCGGCGCGGACGGCAGCTTGATGGTGGGCGGCTATGAAGGCATTGCGCGCGCTGCCGGAATCGCCGGCGCGCAAAGCACGACGGAACAGAGCGGCTTGGGCGACATGCTGCTAGGCGCGGAGCTTGGCGCATTGCGCTCTACGAACTGGCAGGCGTTGGATGATGCAGCCGTGCAACGCTTTGCCTTCGCACTGCACTCCGCCCAGGATTGGGTTCTGTTGGCGGCCAACAACAAGAGCGCACGGGAACAGCTCGCCGCGGCAACGCTTGGGGTAGTATCCAATTCGCGTCGCGCCGCCCTGCTGCGTGCAGTCGCCCTTCGCGATTGGCGCCGGGTTTGGGAGAGCCTTAGCGTCCGCGACCTGCTGCAACTGGCACTTGTATTGCCTGCAGATCTACCTGGCGCAACACCCGCTTTGGAGCAGGCACGAAGACAGCCGGCTACGCGCGACGAACTGCACCCCTTTGGAGGGCCGCTAGATCTGCTGCGAGGCGAACCCCTGCCTCGCTTTGAAGCGCTTGTCCCATACGAAGATGCAGTGGCACGCACGTTCCCGGTGGTGGCGGTCTCACGGTTTGCGGAGTTCAAACTCTACATGGCAAAGCATGTAGCGGCTGAGGCGGGGTGGGCTTCCCAGGTGGCTGCGTCCGCCGAAGCCACGTTGCGCCGCATCCTGAGAGATGCGCGAATCGCGGGCGTAATGGACTGGCCCGCCATACTCGCTACCTACCGCGGCCTGCGGGCCATCGACTTTCAACGACCAGAGAATGAGGAGAACTAAGCATGCGAATTCGGTATCCGCTGCTACTGGCGTGTGGGCTTCTGGCGTGGCTATGCCTTGCCGGAGTGACTCAACAGGAAGGCCTCGAAGATGACGCGTCAAGCTTTTCGGTGGATGTCTCACTAGTGGAGGTGCCGGCCGCCGTATTCGATGGAGGCCGCCCATTGCAGCGCTTGCGCCGTGAGCAGTTTCGCGTGCTTGAAGGCCGTAGCCAGCACGAGATTGTGGCCTTTGAGGCTGCCGAAGAAAGGCTCCAGTGTGCATTGCTGCTGGATGCTACGGGCAGTATGAAGGATCACTTGCCCGCACTAAAGGAGGCCGCGCTAAGCTTCGTTGGCCAGCTTCAAACGCAGGATGAAGTAGCCATCTACACCTTTGGCGCAGGCTTCCGCAGGGAGCAGGCGTTCACCGCCGACCACCGTGCGGCTTCCCGGGCGTTACTAAATTTGCGCGCGGCCGGCGACACCGCCCTGTTTGACGCCATTGCTCGCGCAGTACGTGACCTGGACCGGCGCAAGGGGAAGAAGGCGCTGGTCGTATTCACCGACGGCCAGGATAACCGTAGCGCCTTGAATGCAGGCAGCGCATCGCGCCGCGCCCGTCTGTCGGGCATTCCCCTTTACGCCATCGCCCAGGGGGAAGCCGCCAGAAACAAAGAACTCCAGCACACCCTCGAGCAGATTGCGCGCGATACCGGCGGGATGTTCTTCCGGATAAGCAAACCGAAGGAGCTTGCGGGAGTGTTCTCAGAGATTACGCGCAATCTTTCCAGCACCTACATGCTGGCCTTCAAGGCCCCCGAAGACGCGCAACCCGGCTGGCGTCCGATTCGGGTAGAAGTGGATGCCGGCAAGGGGGTCCGCATCCGGGCGCGACAGGGTTACCAACTTCGGTAGGCGCTGTGCAGTGGACAGATACTCCGGTACAATTGAGAGCAACCGCCTCTGTAGGTGGCGGACAACTTCACACTGAACTCTGGGAAACAACGCAAAATTATGCGCACTCTACTCACGTTCGCACTCGCCCTTGTTATGGGCGCAGGCATCGGAAGCGCGCAAGTGCCGGCTACTCACCTGAAGGTGGGCGATGTGGCGCCTGATTTCACGCTGAAAGCCACTGATGGCTCCGATGTGACACTCTCCAGTTTCCGCGGCAAGAACACCGTGGTACTTGCCTTCTTTCCCGCTGCATTTACCGGTGGTTGAACGCGCGAAATGCAAGCGTACCGGGACGGTATCGCAAAATTTGAAGGCACTGGCGCCAAGGTGTTCACGGTCAGCACAGACAATGGTCCCTCACAGAAATACTGGGTCACGGAAGTCTTGAAGACCTCGGTTCCGATGCTGAGCGACTTCATGCGCGAGGTTTCCGCCAAGTACGGCGTTCTCATCAAGGAGCGGGGCATAGCCAACCGTTCGACCTTCGTGATAGACGCCGAT
>JAHCHD010000301.1 GCA_026129915.1 Bryobacterales bacterium | reverse complement strand
GCGGCCGAAGGGCCCCAGGTTTACGCAATGACGGCCGCCGCCAAGCCGGACACATGGAGTGCAGACACGCAATTGAGGGGTAACTCCCGTTTCCGGGAAACTTCCCGCGTCGGCGTACGCAGCGGCAACGCCGCTCCAGGCGCGATTGGCGGGCTGAGCTAGAGTGGGTAAGGTCATCGTAAGATCCTCCTCGATGTTGTCTGGAACGGTGCGGCACCGTGATACCGCGAACGTCCAGGATTGCTTGTTATCGGATCGCTACTCGTCGCCATCAGCGCTGTAGTCTCCGTAGTCTCCGGAGTCTCCGTCGCCATCTGACATATCGGAATCGTCGGCGACACTGTCGTCGTCGGTACATGACGGTGCAACTCCGCCGAGTTCGTAATGGCGCAGGCGTGGTGGACGCGCCCTGCGATCACGTTGCGATGGAATGGCCAGGGTGGGCAGGTACATTAGGGCTCCTCCTTACTTTCGGGGCATGATCGACGGGGCTTGGCGTAAGCCATATCACCCCGGCAAGCTAGCGAATGGCCCAGTTGCGTACAGGTCCAACCAATACGGGGACGAGATCACTCACATCCACCGTGAACCGGTAAACCTGCCGCGCGGCGATAAGGGCATTCGCGGGATCAAAGAAGATCAGGCGAACATCCCAGCAGTCTGAGTCCTGCCGGCAAACCGGGCTGCGTTCCACCCCGATCTCGTCAAGCTGGAAGAGTTGCTCGGCAGCCCGCAGGAAGACCCGCTGGACGTTGAACGCATTGGTGGCTGCAAAGTTAAGCGCCCGCTCCTGGGGCGATTGGCCCAGATTGCGGACTTCGTAGTAAACACGTTCCAGGAAGTTCCTAAGGCCTTCATGCGCTCGGTCGAGGTTTTCCTTCTTCTCCTTCCGCGCCATGATTGCCTTCACCAGAGCGTCGGTGTTCCAGTTGTACATTCCGCGCAATTCGGGAATCAGAACCGGTACGGTTTGTCCCGATTGAAGCACCACACTCCCGTCCAGCACACCAGGAAAGCTGGCCCGGTGGGCGACGTCGGTCACCTGCTCTGCAAAGAACAATAGGATGCGGGTGAACGTTTCGCGTGCGTAGGCGCCTTCCGGGCGGAGTGCGTAGATGGGAGTTGCGTCGTGATTCACCGTCCAGATGATGGACGCCGCGAAATGTGCGTTGTTCTCGTTGCGCAGAAATGCCAGCAAGTGGCCGGGGTTTCCCGGGAACTGGCCATCGCCCATCTCGGCAGCGATTGCATCCATCCGCGCCTGGGTACCGAAATCGTAGCTGATTTCTCCCAGGGCATACACCAGGGCACCACCACCGGCGCAGCCTCCCTCACAGGAGAGTGGGGAGATCCCGGCACGCTGCTCTGGCAAGTGCGACGCACCGTACATGGCGCTGGGCGGAGGAACGCCTGACGCTCTTCTGCGACGCTGCTCCATCACGTCCACAACAGCCGGATTGCTGCCGTCATTGCGTATCCCGTCATACCGGCCAGCCTGAGATAGACTATGGTCGCCGCGGTGACGCCCGCCGACGGTCTGTGGCTCGGCTTCCGGTATCCCGGGTTCCGGCATTTCCGATTCGCGGTCTCCTTCGTTGTCCTGGCCATCTTCTTGAGACCCGCATCCGCAGTTGCACCCCGGTTTCCCCGCGCATGACGGATAGGCGCCAGGTTCAGCATAGCCGTTAGGTTGTCTGCCGTTGCGGAGAGTGGTTGTGCGCACGTTCTCTTCGTTCATTGTTGGTCCTCCTCGAAACAATAGTTCTAGTGCTTTTGCCGGCTGGATCTTCCCGGAAAGGAGGCGTCGGCATTGGTTTGGTTTGTCTAGCTCACACGGCACCACAGAGGCCAAAATGACCTCACGCACACGGCGGCGAACTTCACGATTGATGGACTTTTCTCCCGACTTGACGAGCCAGGCAGACAGCAGAAGTGCCGCCACTCCGGAAACGTATGGTGCAGAAGACGAAGTGCCGCTACGCCGGTGGCATCCGGCCGAACCGGCCTTTGCACCAACAGTTTCTTCACCCGGAGCCGCGACACCATGGCTACGGTACGATCTTGCATAGTTGCTGAACTCGCTGGGCTTGCCGGCAGCATCGGCGGAAGCAGCCACTAAGACTCCGGGAAGTACAGCCGGTGCATGCTCACAGTCGCAGCCATCATTGCCTGCTGCGGCTACTACAATTACACTTTGTAATTCACAATCCTTAACCGCACTGGTCAATTCGGGTGAGACGGCACCTGCTAGCATTTGGCCAGCGCTAATATTAATAACATCCGCACCCTCCCGGAGTGCGATGCGAATAGCGCGCCCAAGCTCTGCTTGAGAGCACGGCTGCACCTGCCCTCGAACGCGGGGATGATCGGAAAATACCGGGATGATTATTCCAGTACAACCAGGAGCTACTCCGGATAAACATCCGGCATTGCGATTGCAGAAAAGAATACTCGATACGTATGTACCATGAGCGCACGAGGCACTCTCCGGCCGGCATCCTGTAGTCTGAGCCAGAGGCCTGACAATCAGATTGGTACCCCGGAAGCAAGGATGTCTTCGGTCCACCTCACCGTCGATTACCGCAACACGCACCCTTGGATCACCGGAGGTGAACCGCCAGACTTTGCGAAGATCGTTCTCCAGCCAGTGCGACGCCGCAGCTTGCGTTGGAATCGACGCGGTATTCATGCACAAAAATATCTGCTGCCCGCGAAATCGTTTTCGCTGGCACTAACTCACGGATGAATATCGAATGAAACGTGAGGGATCCAAGCGTCCAATAGACCCAGTTGACGCTTGC
>JAHCHD010000300.1 GCA_026129915.1 Bryobacterales bacterium | reverse complement strand
CCATCCGCCAAAGCCGAGCAGCGCGGCGCTCGCCACTACCTGGATAAACACGGTTCCGATCACCTGCCGGAACAGAATACGAAAGTGCGCGCGACGGCGAATGCTCCATGTCGTCACCAGTTCATCTGTGCGGGAAAACGCATAGTCCAGACCCGGACCGGACTTGAAGGTAACGGTGTTGCGGGCCAGCTCTTCCAACCAGGCCGCCACTCCGTATTTCGCAAACGACTCGGCAACCGCCGTGCGAATCGCACCGATACCAAGCGGCCAGAGGACAAAGAAAATGCAACCCAGCAGGATGATGTCGAACACCAGCAGAAGAGGATGATAGAAGCCCAGCAGGATAAGGCCAATCAGCGTGGAGGTGATGATTGCCAAGCCATCGATCAACAAAAATGCGGCAGCCTTTTGCACCGTAATGATGTCAAAAAAGCGGTTCACCAGTTCCGGGCCATGGATGGTGTCGAAGGCGTCTTTGCGCACGTGCAGCAGCTTGTGCATTATCTGCGCGGAGATGCGGGCGAACAGGCGGCGCTGCATGATCTCCACCATGTAGGTGCGCATGCCGGTGAGTACGCCTGCGAAACTCAGCACCACCGCAACAATCGCGGTGAGCACCACAAGGGGCTGGAATACGGTGCCAAAGGCCACTGTGTTCACAAGGGCCTGCACCGCCACCGGGACCACAAGGGACAACAGTCCGATGGCGATGGAATAGATCACGATCACCCAGAGGGTGCTGCGCTCTTCGGCAAAGAGCGCGCGGATATGGTCAAGGGGCGTGAGGTGGCCGGAATCCCCATGCGTCGTATGATGGTCGCCGGCACCGCCATTGCCGTGTCCGCCGGCTTCGCTATGGACGGCACCCTCGTCGTCCGTATGACTGTGCCGGGAGTCTACTCCAACCCAATCCAGCAAGTGGTCCTGTGAACTGGCGCCTACCGCTTTCATGAAGCGCTCAGTGGTAACCGTAACGGTGCGGGCCTGGTCGCCGCAGAGAACCAGACGTACTTTGTTCCCCCACTTCTCCCGCAGCACCACCCACCCGCCCAGGTCCGGGTCGTTCCCGACGAAGATCACCCACGGGGAACGGGGACTCGCGGTTTCCAGCACCTGGCGAAGGGACTTGCGAACGACGAAACCCACCACCCCAAAGTGAGTCGCGGCTTCCAGAAACAGTTCCGTCCAGTTGGCTACGGGGCGATCCCAATGAAACTCCGCTCGCTTGCCGTGCAGTTCGGGAAGTTCCCCATCTGTGGCGCACTCCAGCGCCAGCCGGATAGGCGCCACCAATGCCCGCGCAGCGGACGCAGCTTCAGTGCTCATGTGCTCCCGACCCTTCCATTCCTAGAGGATATTGCTACTGGCAGGGGACCCAGCGAATCCTTCGACGGAGCATGAACCTATTGTCCATCAACCGCATGGCGCTGTCCGCCATACAGGCCTTTTACCGAAATGCTAGAGGAAGCCTGGGGCGGAGACGCCGGGTGCCTGTTTCGAAAGACCGTCCCGCCATGGGATGGCACACCCCGGCACACGAATCGTATGCCTGAACCGGTGTACCTCCAGTTAGATGCCCGACGGGCAGCAACGTTTCAGTAAACGGCGTAAAGCCACGCGCCAATTCTCCGCCGGGCTTCGTTCAAACCAAACCGCTGCGCTAGAAGCTGATTCCCATACCCACGGAGAACTGGTTTTGCCGGAAGCTGCCCGACGTATCCTGTGTCTGGAAGATCCGCGGGCTTGGCGATACCGTTTGGCGGAAATCAACCCGGGTGTGCAGCAACTCCGAGAGTTGCACTCGAACGCCAGCTCCATAGTTCGCGCCCGGACGGTTCACCGTCACGCCGCTGAACAATCCAAAACCAGGAGGATAGAAACTCACCAAACCGCCGCCTACCGTGGCATAGGGACGCACTTTCGAACCCTCTGGCGTAGCCGAGAGCACGGCGTTGTAAAACAACTGGCCAATACTCATTCCCTGATCGAGAGCGACGGTGTCGCCCACGGGGACCCTTATATTGGCCCTCGTGAACACATAGCTAAACTCGTGCGAAAGGAACTTGCGGTTGTGCATCGTGAGGCGCGGCGAGAACAAGAAGCCGCTGCCCAGGTTGATGGGACTGCCTACGGGGCCTTCTGAAGGGTCAGTGATGCCGATGGAGCCAATGGATCTCCCGCCCGCGTTGGCGGCTCCCACGCTGATGGACATATCAAGGCTCTGCGCGGCAAGGGCAAGCGGCAGAAGCAGCACGAGGGCAACTGTAGGCAAAGAGGGTAATTTCATAGCTTCCATATTCCTTACAAAAGATTTCTGCGGGGCAAACACCGCCCCATGTCTTGAGATGCCGGAAAATTCAAAACTGTTTCGGGGAGGTTACGAAAGTGGCATCTGCCACTAAAGGATGACGACATGAACCTCGCCCGGCCCGTGTACCCCGCGCACCAGAATCTGCTCGATATCAGCCGTACGACTAGGCCCCGTTATCAGCACCATAGAGCTCGAAATCCTGGCCGGTTCCGGTGCCAGAGAAAACAGTTCGTCAAGTCCGCTCAACAGCCGCTCGCGGGGCACTACCGCAAGATGCACGGGAGGCAACAGAGAGATGAGCCGCGCCTCCGCAGGCGAAGCGAAGATTACCAGGCTGCCCGTATCGGCCAGCGCATAATCAGCGGAAGTAATCCCGATGTCGCAGTGGGCTGCTTCCTCTCGTAGTGCGTCGAGATCAGTGATGCCGCTCACGACGCCTGGTATATCCAGGATGCCCAGTTCCCCAAGCAACGCGGCATTCGACGCAATAGCGCGTTTTCCGTCAATCAGGGAACCCACGTACTCACAAGCTTGTCCACCATCGGGA
>JAHCHD010000030.1 GCA_026129915.1 Bryobacterales bacterium | reverse complement strand
GGCTGCTGCATGGCGGACAGCCTGGAGTTCTGGTTGTGGCCCGCGCGCGAGACACACCTCAATCGCGATGCGGAATCGGCCCGCAGGGGTGCCGACTCCAGCGCCGCGGCAGGTGGCATTTTCTCATGTAGCGGGCGTGCTCCTCCCTCTCCTGTCCTCTCCTAACCCATCATTGCGGACGCTTTTTGGCTGCAGATTTCTTGGTGTGCTTCGCGCAAAGTGCACTGGTTGTGAATTGCCCCAAGCTTGTCGGAGCATCACTGTCGCTACTCGCTACTGAAGAGGAGGAATCCCGTGATTCACTTGCTGAGCCGGTTGTTGCACCACCGCTTCGTGCGCATGGGACGCCCCATTCCGCCGAAGTCTTCTCGATGGGATCGCGCATTGTCGCCCGTCGCCCTCTTGCTGCTCGCAATCGGACCATTGCTCCCATCGTTGCCCGCAGCCCATCCGCTGGAACCGCCGCGGCTAGAGTCCCTCGAAGCCTGCACGGTATTCGAAGAGAGGCTCCACGCGGGCATCGCTCCTCAGTACACACCGGTCATCCTGGAGTCCACCGCCTCCGGCTACCTTCCAGTCGTCAAACCGGAGGGCACAATGCCGGCGGAGCCGAACGCCGGCACGACCTGGACGGCAACCCTCCAGCATTCCGGACGGTTTCTTTTCATTCAGCATGCTGTCCGTATCGGCACCCAGCATAGAACCCGGCGCAACCTCCGCGGACCCTACTTCCGCGACTACGTGAACTCTGTTCGCGGCTTCTCCGGCTGGGATGACGGCGACTCGTGGCTCACCAATTACGTCGGCCACCCCATGCAGGGGTCCATCAGCGGATATTTCCAGGTCCACAATCACCCGCGTGAGCGACTGCTAGAGTTCTCGTCCAACTCCGCTTACTGGAAAAGCCGCCTGAAAGCGATGGCGTTCAGCGCGGCATATAGCACGCACTACGAGCTAAGCCCCATAGGCGAAGCGGGCATTGGCAACGTCGGTCTCCACCCCGGCACCAAAGGCGCCGTTGACCTCGTGATCACTCCCACATTAGGTTTCGCGTGGATGATCGGCGAAGACGCAATTGACGCGAAGATCATCGCTCCCCTAGAGCGGCGTCTGCGCTATCCGGGTTCCCGCCGCCTGCTCCGGACGGCGCTGAACCCCACCCGCACGTTTGCCAATTTCCTGCGCGGTGTTGCTCCGTGGCATCGCGATACCCGAGGTGATGTGAAGTGAGGCACTGTTCCCTGGCATTTCTTCTGTTCGTGGCACTTGTGATTCCAGTTCTGATCGGGGCTCAACATCAGGTGCCCCCACCCTTTGACCCTGACGAAGCCACTTTCGCCAGTTCGCGCCTCAAGATTCCCGAACCAATGGTCTTCGATCTTGTTCGTCCTCTCGGTGCTCCGAAAGGTGAGTTGGAAGTGAACACGCTTTTTCGTATTAGCGAATTCGGAGGACACCCGGTACTGCAGTGGGCTCCCGAGATCGAGTACACCTTCGCCGAAGGATGGGGTATCGAGTTTGAACTGCCGGTGGAGAACAGCTACCTCGAAGCCTACAAGTTCGCGATTCAGGGTAAGTTTGCCAAGCTCTCCACCAGAAGCACCCTCCAGGGATGGCAGGGTATCTACGAATGGGACCGCGCTGCTGGCAGTCCGCAAATGGATCTGCTGCACCTCTTCGGGTGGCAGATTAACCCGGAATGGAGCTTCTTCTCGATGAACGGGGTGCGCCGCTACGCTGCGCCACGCCAGGACTACGGCTATCTCGGCAACCACACCGCGTTCCGCCGTTTTTCAAGCCGCGTCGAGGTAGGGCTGGAAACGAACACGCAGGCCGGTCCCGGGGCGCCCGTGCGCTTCATGGCGATGCCCCAGATTCTCTGCCGCGTGGGTGCTTACAACATCCAGGCTGGCGCTGGCACACTCACTGAGAGCGATACCCGCCTGAAATTGGCTTGGCGCATTTCGAGGGAATTCTAGCTCGCCGCAGTGAAGGCCAGCGTCTCGGGTATCGTTGCCCGGTTCGGTAGTATCCTTTCTTTGATGAGCAAGCAGCCTTTTCAGCCTTACGTGCCCGCGTCCTCGAGGTTGCCGGAGTTTACACTTCGTGCCGTTCTGCTGGGCGTCGTTATCTCCGTAGTGCTGGGGGCGGCCAACGCCTATCTGGGCCTCAAGGCTGGTATGACCGTTGCCGCCACCTATCCCGCGGCCGTACTGGCAATGGCCCTGCTTCGTCTGCGCAAGGCTTCCATCCTAGAAGAGAACATCGCCAGAAGCGCCGGGTCCGCCGGGGAATCCGTAGCTGCTGGTGCGATTTTCACCATTCCGGCATTTGTTCTGGCCGGTGTCTGGCCCAGTTTCAGCGGCGCGGATGCCTACTGGCAGTCCACCGGCTTCATGGTGCTTGGCGGTGTAATCGGGATCCTCTTCATCGTCCTACTGCGCAAGATTCTGGTAGAGGATCCAGAACTGCCATTCCCGGAATCCGTGGCTGCCGCCGAGATCCATAAGGCAGGACAGGGAGGCGGTGGCGCCGCGCAATTGCTGTTTAGCGCGATGGGACTCGGAGCGGGCATATATGCACTCGGCACCTTCAAGCTCTTCGCCATCGGCAAAGAGTTTCTGGTCTCACTTGGCTCGCTGGGCGCGGGCATCCGGCTGGGTAACGCCACCGGCGGCAATCCACTGCCGGTGGGCGGATTCACCGCAGTCACCACGCCTTCCGTAAGCCCGGCTTACCTCGGTGTGGGCTTTGTGATTGGGCCCGAACTGGCGGCACTCAATTTCTCCGGCGGCGTCCTCGCTTGGGGGCTGATGGTGCCCCTGCTTACCTACGTCCTGGGTCCACAACTCCAACAGTACCTTCCGGCGGGTGACCCCGAAGGTGGCTGGACCGCACTGGCGTTCGCTATCTGGCTGAACATCGTCCGCCCCATCGCAGTGGGCGGCATGTTGGTGGGTGCCGCTTACACGCTCTTTCGGATGCGCCATAGCCTTATCACCGGCATTGCTCGCGCTGTAGGTGACCTGAAGGCCGGCACCACCCAAGCCAGTGCGGCCAAAGTGAACCGGCTCGATCACGACCTTCCGGCCCGCTGGATCTTCGGCGGCCTAGGCGTGGCCCTCATCGCCATGGTGGGCCTCTACATCTTTCTCTCTGAATCCGCTCTGGGCGGCGCCCTGACGGCTGTCATCATGCTGGTGGTGGGTTTCTTCTTCGCCGCGGTCTCCGGCAATCTTGTGGGTCTTATTGGTTCCTCCAACAACCCGGTTTCCGGGCTCACCCTGTCCACGGTGCTCATCGCCGCCCTGCTAATGGTGGTGGTGGGGGTGACGGGAACTGATGGCGTGGCCGCCACGCTTGGCGTCGCCGCCGTCATCTGTGTTTCTTCCGCCGTCGCTGGCGAGATGCTGCAGGACCTAAAGGTGGGCCACATCCTAGGCGCCACACCCAGCCGCATGCAGGCAGGCGACATGCTTGCAACCGTCGTCTCGGCTCTGGTGATGTATTTTCCCCTGCTTGTCCTGCATGAAAGCAACGTCAAGGCTGGCGGCATTGGCTTCGGCGATCGCGCCCTGCCAGCCCCACAGGCCGGCCTGATGGCCTCACTTGCCCAGGGCATCGTGGGCGGAGAGATGGCGTGGCCCCTTGTGATCTTCGGCATGCTGATGGGTTTGGCCCTTATCCTCATCCGTATGCGCAGCCCAATGCTGTTCGCGGTGGGCATGTATCTGCCTCTCGAAACCACCTTCACCATATTTGTCGGCGGTCTCATCCGCTGGGCCATGGACACCGTGGCCGCCCGCCGCAAGTTGAACGCCGCCCAAAATGCAAGGGTGGAGAACGCGGGCGTGTTGATGGCTTCCGGGCTCATCGCGGGCGAGGCCCTTACTGCCTTGGGGGTGGCTACCTACGTGTTCTTTGCACCTGAAGGCTCCGGGCTGCCCTCCCTTTTTGCGAACCCATCCATCGTGGCAGGGATGCTGGTGCTTCTTGGGCTTGCCACGCTGATGGTACGAATTCCCCTTGCCCGCGCCGGCAACCCGGAAGACCCCGCTCCGCCGCAGGCGATGGTGTAGGCAAACCGGTCAAGCGCCCTTCGTCTTCCGGTACCGCGATTTTTGTTCCGCGCTCATCTTCTCGGTGGCGTACTGGAAGATGGTGCGAGGCGCTGTATCTTTCCACTCCAGTAACACGGCTTCCGCCACTGCCGGATGCCGCTTCCATGTCTCTCGCAAGAACCAGCCCAGCCCCTGCTGCACCGGCCGTTCCGGGTCCATCATTAACGGACGAAGGAAACTCACATAGTGCACGGCATCCTCTATCCTTGCCTGCTTCAGCAGACCGAGCATCGCTACCGGCACCGCCCGCCGCTGAAAGAGATGCGCCGACGCCCGCCAGTCCGCCAGATCGTCCAGAGTGATCCTCTCGCGCACCAGCAGCGGCTCCAGCACCACCATGCAGAGTACATCCGTATGCGCCCAGTTTCGAATACCCGCCTTAAACCAGCACGCGATTCCGGGAAGGTGGTCGGCTTCGAGGGCATCCAGGTATTTGGATAGAAACCGGGTGGCGAGCGCGCCTTCTTCGAACTTCCCGCCGGCGAACAATTCTTCGCCCAGCTGCAGAAAGCCAGGAATCCCCAACGCGGCATAGCGCACGAGCCACTGCGGCTCCTGCTCTACCCACAATGCATTCTCACTCCCCATCAGTCCCCATGCGTCGTAGCCCTCCTTGAAGTACCGCGCATACTTCGCCGCATTCGCGGCATCGGCATGCGCCGCGCAGTATTCGCGGATCTCCGCGGCCAGCGCGTCCGCCAACTGCTTCTGTTTGGCACTCACCTTCATTTACGCTCTCCTTCCTGCCGGCTCCTCTGCCTGCCATGTCGAACCTCCGCCCGTAGCACGCGTCCGTGACAGGGTACATGCCGTAGCACTGATCGCATCCTCTGCTATCAAGGCATTCGGCGCAAGCAGTGGTGGACCGCAAGCAGTGGTGGACCGAGAACGACTGTGGCTTGCTGGCTTGCTAGCTGGTAGGTGTGGTGGACTTCGTGGAATTTCACTTCGGGACCGATTCCTGGCGGAGTAGGGTGCCTGGCTGAGGCTGGCTTTGATGCCCGCAGCGCTGTGGCCTGGCAGACTTCGACCACTGATGGGTGCGGAGTGAGGAGTCGCGTCACAAACTGGGGTCGTACTGGTTTATTGGTCGCGCGCCGGGTGAGAAGGCTGGAAGGGATGGCCGAAACTCAAGACCAAACCTGACGTGGATCTCGAGGAGATCGAATGGCATCCACAGGCCGACGCTGGCTTCTCTGTCGGAGTGGCCATACCATACCATCCACGAAGTCTCTCGTTCTCCTTGCGATGCGCTACAGCGGATAGTTCTTCCAAGTGGGGAAGCGCTTCTTTGCATCCGCTAACTGCGCGGGAGTGTATGCAGAGAGCGGCTTATACTGCAGAGTGGAACCGACGATGATTCGGTTTGGATTCCCGTTCCGCACCGCCTTGGGATTCAAGTCCCAGAGCAAGGGCCAGTACTCAAAGGTGCCATACAGCTCTTTGGAGATGGCACTCAGGCTGTGTCCTGGCCGAACGGGCACTGTCTTGGGTCCGGCGGCTGGGGGCGGCTCTGGCTTCTGGACAGGGGGGCGTGTGGGGGAGGGCGGACGCAACTCCGGGTCTGTGTTGAAGAATTGCTGGATATCGATCTGCGCGTACCTCTTTCCTTGAAGGGCGAACGTAGCGCCGTCCTTGTCGGGACCAACGAGTTGCTTCCAGTTGTTCTTCAGGTTGTTCCAACCTTTGGCGAGACTCAGGTTGCCCACCATCACCGCAAGCGGCTGTAGCACCACTTCGTAGACTAACGTTCCGCCGTTCAGGAGGATGTAGAAATCTCCACCGAACAGGGTGATCATGGCGTTGGTGTAGAAGTGCTCGACGTTGGCAATCTGGGTGTTGTTGATCGCAATGTCTCGCTTATGCACGTATTGGTAGTAGCCCTTCACGTTATCGATGCCTTTTTTGCCATTGCCATAGTAGAGTTCCTGGTCGCGCATCGCGGTGATCCAGTTACGCGCGGTGATGACACGGCGCTCAAAGTCGCTGGTGGCGACCAGCTTCATCTGTTCGTGCGGAGGGTACCAGGTGTAGGCGGGGTCGCGATCGGGATTCGCTGCCACTTTCCACGTTTCCTCCGCAAGCTCACGTTCCACGGGGTCAGCAAAGTACCTTGTGGGTTCCGGCATGTGTCCTGACATCATTCCCTCCCGAGTCCAGCCATCAAGCGGAGTACTTGGTTCTTACTGGCCCAACATCGTCACCTGCTAGTAGTGCGAACAGTCTTCCAGGGGGATCAACTCTGGTGAGATTTTCTTGATTGCTTGTCTGGGTGGCACGGTGCGTGCAAGGAATTCACTGCGCGGCGGCGCTCAGCGGAGTGATCCGACGGGCGTAATCAGCCAGGCCTTTACGTACAGCGACGCGGCAAAATGCGCGAAGACGGGCGGACCGGTAAGGGGGACGCCGATCTGCTCGCCGAGACCGTTTGTACGGATGTCGCATTCGGCACGCTGCAACGACCAGGGCGCGTGATGGATATCTCCGCGAAAGAGCCGTCCGTCGGGGCTGGCGGCATACAGGCAATAGCGCTCAGTGAGCCAGTGCTCCGCGCTGCCAGGGGAACTTTGGGATGGTGCTCCGATGGCGCGGTAGCTGGCCTGGAATTTGGCGTGAGGCGCACGTTTGTGGGTGCGCTCGCTCTCGTAATCGATGCCATTGGAGGTCTGCTGGCAGCGAATGCGGGCATCGAAATAGGGGAGGTGGAAGAAACGGCGGGCCATACGTACACCCAGCCAGCTTGCGGCATCCAGGCTGAAGAAGAATACGCCGGGTTTGCCTTCGCACGTGACATAGGTGCGCAGGTTGAGTTCAGGGAAATCGGAGATGGATGGGATGCGCGGGGTGAAGCGAGGGCACACGGCTTCCATGGCGAAAGGAACTGCGCCCAGCCAGGCGCTGCCATCGAGGGTGTCGATGGAGAGCCCGGGCGGCACCAAGGGGCGCAAGGCCTCTGCCTTCACTGGCCAATGCAGGAACGCGAGGTCGCGCCAGACCATCGACATGGCCCACGGGCGCGACGGCAATGGCCACGGGCGGTGGTCGACGGGGAGCTTCACACTTCTTACTCTAGCGGCTGGGTGGGCGCAAGTGGTTCCGCTTGCCAGGGACGTTTCCAGGTGCGCCACGAATGTGTGCTTCCGAGTTGGAGGGAATCCCAGGCTCCATCCATGGCTTCTGGACGGAGTTGCAACAGGTCGGCCGCGCGCACTGACGATGGAAGCGGAGCCAGGTCACTGAACCGGGCGATCACCTGTGCTCTCTGCGAACCATGGGTGCGGGGGAGCAGGTGCCAAAGGGAGAGCGCATCCTTCGGCCGGGCGAGGCGCAGCGTTTCAGTAAGATCCAGGTCAGCTAGGTCAGTGCCATCGAGGAAACGCTCACGGAACAGCGATGTGGCATCGTCGTAGACAGGGATGCCTGGCCCTGTATCGCCGCGGATTCGGCACCGAGCACCAGCGGGTATGAACGATTCAAGGCCCTGCGATTGTAGTGCCACCCATCCTGCCTCCACCGCGAGCTGGCCATCGCCGTGGATGTCTGACTGAAGCGTATATACGCAACCGAGATCGATGGCAGTGGCGCTCGGAGTCACCACGGCGAATTGCGCAGGCGGAGCCCAGATGAATGCGCGGATGGTGCCGTAGTCAAGCGCAAATCGCTCTTGCTTCCCGTCCGGATGCAGCAGGCGCAGGCTACTGTTCGGTTCGACGGTGAGTGTTCCCAACCGGCGGGAGTGGATGTGTGCCGGTGCTTCATTGGTTGTGGTGATCACCTGGCCACTGTGCAACTGCCTGTGTTGCGCGGTCTCACCTAGCGTCCAGTCCGACAGCGGCTTTGGGGCAGGAAACCACACAAGGAGGGCGGCCATCGCTGCAATGGATGCGACCGCAACGCCCACCGTGAACCGGCGCTTCTTTCCTTGTCGGTAACGAAGTGGCGCCAGGGTGCGCTCAAGTGCTGCGACCTCAAGATCGATGGGGCCGCTTCCGTCCCAAAGATACGGGTTCTCGAAGGATTTGGAATCCTGGTGGCGGTGGGTCATTGCCATTCCCTCAACTGCTCTCGCAGCAGTTTCATGCCTCGATGGAGGTTCACCCTGACAGAGTCGGGGGTCAGTCCGGTTTGCCTGGCGATCTCAGGTCCGGTAAGCCCCTCCACCAGGCGGAGGACGAGAGTCTCGCGATAGGCTTCGGGCAGCTTCCGGATTTTGTCCAGGGCTGCATGCGCTGCGTCCAGTTGTCCGTCGTGGGACGAGCGCGGGGCAGGTAACTGGTGAGGCAATTCGTCGGTAGGACGGCGTCGCCGCACGGCATCCAACGCAGTGTTTCGAGCAATTGCGCCAAGCCAACCGCCAAACGCCTCGGGGAGACGCAGGCTGGGAAGCCGTTCCATCGCCTGCAGAAAAACGTCCTGGACGATATCCTGCACATCACTGTGTTGCACATACGAAAGTGCGATTCCGTGCACCATGCGCGCGTAGCGTTCGTAAAGCCGGCCGAAGGCAGCGCGATCTCCCGTTTGTGCGGCGAGAATCAGCGCATGCTCTTCGGCACGGCTTTCGGAGGACTGGAACGAGAGTGCCAACTCGGCTGCCATTGGTCTAATGGAGAAGCGAACTGATTTCCTCGGCGGTGGCTGGGCGCATCATCAGCTTAGCGCTTCCGCGCTCGTAGCTAGTGCCGCGAACCTTCACCAGGGTTGTGGTCTTCACGTCTACGTCCGGGTGAATGCCCGTGAGGTGGAGCACCCAACTTCCCTCGCTGGGCCAAGTTCTGGTGACGGCAAACATTCCGGAAGTGGATAGCGGGCTTACCTCAACGGGCACCGATATGCGCCTACCAGCCACAAGTCCTTCCGCTTTTGCCTTGATGGTTCCTTTCTCTGGCTGATGGCAGCCAATCAGACGTGCCACCAGGAAAGCTTTGGCGGTAGCTGGATCCTTGCTTGCGGAGGGGTTGGCGAGTTCGATGAAAAAGCCGCCCGCGAACGCGGGTAGGCATGCACAGAGTAGCGTGATGACTTGGAGTAATCGCATGGGTCTTCTTGGTCCTTCGTGTTGAAAAGTACAACGCACGCTGCAGCCTGTGTTGGCTAAAGGACGAAGAGAAGACCGGAAGTGTTAACAGGCCATTTGCGCCAGGTAATTCAGTTGCGGAAGCGCTCGTCCAGTTCAACCTGATAGCCCTGGGCCAGACGGTTGGTTTCATTGGCCATGCCGACGACGGACATCAACTCGCCAAACTGTTCGGCGGTCATGCCCTTCTCCTTGGCCGCTGCAGTGTGGCTGGCGATGCAATATTCGCATCCGTTGGTGACGCTGACGGCGATGTAGATGAGTTCCTTGGTGAGCGGGTCAAGCTCACCCGCTGCCATCACCTGCTTTAGGCTTTCCCAAGTGCGGGCGAGCGTGGGAGGATGGTTAGCCAGCGCCTTCCAGAAGTCGTTGACGTCATCCACCTTGCGGGTGGCCATAATGTCGTCAAACACGGCACGAACTTCCGGCGAGGCTTGATCATATGCGATGAGAGGATAGCTGGGCATGGGGCTATGGTAGCGCCTGCCGCGAAATGCCGCGTGATCAACTCTCAGTACTCGCTCGCATCGTCGGCAGCTTATCCACATGACATGCCGATTGATCAGGACACTGATTCCAGGGTGACCAGGGTCGCGTTCTCTGATTCTTCTAGAAACGGAGAAGCACGGTGGTTTCGTCACCCATGGCGAAACGAATGGTGATCGGCACTTCGCCAATGCCTCGAAGCGATTCGGGGATGTGCAGATTCATCTGCTCGAGGCCCAGAAACTGGCCTTGAGGCCCCAGATAGGTGACCGGGATGTCTATACCCATGCCCGCAGCCTGCGCGGAAATGTCCGACACGGTGAGCGAGTGAGTTCCAGTCGCATACAAGCTAATGAATAGCTGTTCCCCTGGATGCCATCCGAGTGGCGCGACAGGTTCGCAGACGAACTGCCCAGACGTTCCTGGCACCGATGAGCAGGTGACGACCTGGACGGCGCGCTGGTTGCCACCATCCACCAGCACCGCGGTAGCTGCAGGCGCAACCCGGCCTTCGGCCAGGAAGATGCCAGGGGCCACTGTGGGCAATGTGAGCGGATGGACGCTGCGAAGAACATTGTTTCGATGCAGTTCGACGACAATGGCGCCTGGCGGCACGTAGGGAGGGATGAGTGCGTTTATCTGCAGGGGAGAGACGTAGAAGAGCGGACAGTCCCAGGTTTGGTTGTGTTGATCGCGCAGCACGATTCGCGAACCGGCAAGCGTGGTGGGCAAAGGGAGTGCTGAGGGAGTTTCCGTGTGGTCAGCAAGGTTTGTTCCGAAAAGGCTGAAAATGCTGTTTGGGCTAATGTGGGCCCGCGAGAAGCTTGCGCCATGCGTGGCGGCATGGAGATGTCCGTTGACTGACCGGTTACCGGGTCTATCCCATCGCAGTGTGAATTTCGCTGAGAGGGTGCGTGTGGCATCGTCGCGCTTCCGCACAGTGGCAGTACACCACGCTTCGCCGGGCGGAAGCAGGATGGAAGGCTCCACTGTTGGCAGCAGACGAAACACATGGGGAGTGGCATGTGCGATGGTGTCCTGAAACTGGTAGTAGGCAAATGTGTTGAACGGGTCTTCACACTGGACGCGGACGGGCTCCCATAGCTCTCCTGCGGGGCTACTCTCCAGGAGGAGATCGACGGGCTGAAGCGGACTGATGGCGTCATCGTAGAGCCTGAAATTGTCTGGAATCCATCTGGCATAGCCGCCTGGCGGAACGGGTGATGGCAGGAAACGCGCAACCGCAACGGCGGGAGTCTGCATGGAAATGCTGATTTCCGGCTGGGTGCTTGTTACGGCGCCTGTCCAGCCGGCGAAGACGAAGCCAGGGTCCGGTATCGCCGTCACGCGGGCCGTTTGACTGTGGGCCAGCAACTGCCCCATTCTGGGGCCAGGTAGTCCGGGTTCCAGTCTCACTGTGCCACCCGTACTTGCGGCAACGTCCAGGCGATGGAAGCGGGAATAGGGTATGGCAGTGGTCGTCGCTTCGCTGGTGACGGGAAACTGTCGGAGAGTTGGTTCTTCGAATCCCCAATCCAGTAAGTGCCAGGATCCTGGCGAAACGGGGAGGATGGATGGGATATCGATTGACAGGATAGACTCTCTTGCGAGCCGCAGTACCACAGGACTGCGAACTGACTGACCATTGGCGACCAAGTCAACTCCGCCGATGGCATCAGTAAACGCGTGCAGCCATTCCTGCGTGCCTGCCTGGACCACCAGCAGGGGGATGCCAAGTACTTCTGCGACAGCGTCTCGCGAGGAACTGCCCGGGTTCGCGTCGACTTCAAACTGCAGGACGCCCGACCCCGCCCTGGGCTCTGGGGCATAGGCAGGGCGCAGCCAACCTGGGTTTGCCGCTGGTCGCCAGCCGCAAGCATAGCCTTCGGCCTGAACTTCAAATGCAACGGAGGTGCTGGCCGAAGTGGCAAGGGCAACAGGGGGAGACGCGGAGGCGAGGCAGAGGCCGGGGTCCTGAACGACTGGAACTGTGAGTCCCGCGACGTAAACGAAGGTTTCGTGCAAGCCAGGGTAGGGGTTCGCTGCAATCTGTAGCGTGACTACACCGGAACTGTTGCCGCTGGGAGGCGATGCCACAACACCGGGTCCGGCAACCAAATCCCAGGGACAAGTGCCGCCCGATACGCTCAGTTGCAACGCGCCAGTGGATGCGCCTGGACCGGTGCGGATGGAAGCGGGGGAAGCAGATGCAGTGCATGGACCGCCTTCCTGCGTCACCGGCACCGGCGTGCCAGCAATTGTCATTGTGGTGGACCGCGGTGCAAATGCGTTTGGAGGAGCAGTAATGCGCAAGGTGACCTTGCCATCGAATCTGCCATTCCACATAGGAGGGTCAGCCTCCCATCGCAGCCAGGGGGCGGGCGCCTCGATGGTGAACCAGCAAAAACTGGGCCGGTCGATTACTAGTTCAACCGTTGTACCGGATGCGGGTAAGGCAAGCACGGAAGCCGATAGGGTCCAATCGTCGCAGCTTGGTGGTGCTTGCTCGATCTCTAGGGGAGGGTAGCCAGCGGACTGGATCCGGTAGGACATGGACGCGTTGCGATTCGGCTGAACGCGGATGCGGAATTCACCTGGGCCGATGCCATACGGGAGGTCTAGGGTTTCCGGCCCGGATGGGAGATGGATCGACCATGGGCAACCCTCTGGTGCGAGAACACGAATGCTGAACTCCCCTCCAATGGCGGGCAGTTGTAGCAGGCGGGGCAGTGCCTCAGCACTGCATTGGGTTGGACTACTGAAATCGTGGATCGCGAGCCATCCATGAAATGGCGTGGTGGCGTGCGGAACGGGTGCCGGCGTGGGGAACAGCGGGGCGTCACTGGCCGGCAGGCTCATGTTGACGCCGCTGGTTAAGGAAGCCACACGCTGCTCGGGCAAAGATACAAGCGCGATGTCGCTTAAGGGCCAACGTGAGTAAAGAAGCGCGGACCGGCTGAAGGATTGCCCATCAGCAGCGATGTGCAGAAGGCACCAGGCTGACCGAGACCCGTCGTTGGGATAGACCGGGATTTCGCAAGACTCTCCTTGTACGGAGGCGATGAATTCACCGGCATCGCTGACGGTGGAGGTGTGGATCCGCTGGCCGGGCGGTCCGAAGAACGACGAGTAACGCAGGACGCCATCTGCGCTAAACCGTGCCAGGAACGGGACTCCGACGATTGTAATGGCCGCCGGGTTGCCTGCTATGGGCTGGAGTGCGTTCGGGGTGACCGGGAACTCGGCGGAGTAAGTATTCCCTAGAACATGGAGGTTGCTGGCACTGTCCAGCCACGCATTCATGATGGTTTCGTTTCCCATGCCTCCGAAATAGCTTGCCCACACAATTCCGGAGCCATTCCGCCGAATGCGTGTGAGGTAGGCTTCTGAGGTGGTACCCGGCTGCGGAAGCAACAATCCCGCAGTCACCGGGAAGTTGCGAGCAAGCGTGGATGTGCCAACCACTGCATCGCCATCTGGGGCAAAAGCGAGTGTCCGCACGGGGTGATAGCCGGGTTCCAGCAAGAACGTCGAAGCGATGCTGCGGGTACCGTCCGCACTGAGGCGAAAGAGAAAGGTGCGCCGGGAGTCCGGATCGTCCAGAGAGGGATAACGTTTGTCGTACGCCGCTTCGGTGAGTGGGAAGTCCGGGCATCTAGCCTCTCCCACCAACGTCGCTTCACCATCTGGGGAGCTATCGAACGTATATTCCAGGAATCCGCGGCTGCAACTCAACTGCGCAACGTAGACGCGGCGACCTTCGCGATCAAGCTTGAAAAAGTAGAGCCTATCCCGTTCATCGCCCAGTGGCGATGGTGGATCGGTACCGTACAAGGGCACCGTGGGCAAAACGTGACTATCGGGTCGAGCGGTGTACCCAAGGATGGAACCATCTTTCGCCACGCGGACGGCATTCCTGCCCAGGAACCGAGGTGGAATGTCGCCCTGCAGGTAGATGACTACACGCTGGACCCACTGCCTGGACTCGTAGTCCAGCTTCAGAACCTGATACCTGGCCCCATCGCCCAGGCTGACTGCGGTGGGGGCATCGAGGTTTGGGAGCAAGTTTGCTGAACCCGTCAAAACAACATGCAGAAAGCCATCCCGGTCATACTGCAGACCATCGGCGAAGACGTTCTCCGGGGCCGTGAGATAGGACGCGAACTCCAGGATGGGGTCAATCACCAGCGGATGCTGGAGATCGTATGAGCCCAGCGAGAACCCGTAAGTGAGGCCGTGGTCAAGAGTGCGGAGCGTGGCGTGCACTTCCCGACGTTCACCCTGAATCACCTGGTATGCAATCGGGGCTCGCTGCCTGTAAGGAGTGCCGTTCGCCTTGAAATGGAGATCGCCGCGAGAATCCATCCTGATTTCGGTGACACCCGCGAGCTGGAGTTGGATCTGTGATGGATCGGCACCTGGTTGGACCAGAAAGTCAAACTCCAGGTCGCCATCGCTGCCGTAGTAGGCAACGTCAATACCAGGGTAGAGAGAAGAAGCGGCAACGCGGCTGTAGGTGGGAACCTCTTCCGAGTCCTGCGGCGAATCGGCCCCAAGCCGGAAATGCAGGGTGCGCAGGGGGGATGGGGATATCGGCGTAAGCGTGACTTCAGCATTGGGACTCAAGAACCGAATGGAAGCATCGCCTCCATCGGAGTTCGAGAGCAGGATGCGATCTGGACGGAGAATCGCATTCCCGGAACGGGCGCGGATAAGAAATGCCGGGCCGAGAGGGTTCTTGGACAACTGCTCAAAAGTGAGCGGAAAAGGAGGAACAGAGTCGCCTGCGCACAGCGTCGCTGTCACGAAAACTACGAGCGATGCCAAAAGAACCACGTACCCGAAACCGACCCGCCATTCCTGGCGAAACATACCGATTCTCATCCGGCTCTACCGTTGCATTCTCTACACTGCCAGTGTAGCGGAAACGCTGGAGGGCGCAGATGTCCGCCCGCCACGATTGCCGGTTTATGGATTGGCTGAAGCCCGAGCTGCTACTTCTGGCGCGCTTCAAATTTCAGCGCGGCCGAGTTCATGCAGTAGCGGAGGCCCGTGGGGGGCGGTCCGTCGTCGAAGACGTGGCCGAGATGGGCGTCACAGCGGGCGCATCGGACCTCGACGCGGCGCATACCCAGTGAGTTGTCGACGATCTCCGCGATGTTCTCCTTAGCGATGGGCGCCCAGTAACTCGGCCAGCCGGACCGGGAGTCGTACTTGGCTTTCGAGTCAAACAGCGCGGTGCCGCAACACACGCAGTTGTACAGGCCGTCACCCTTGAAGCCGTCGTATTCGCCAGTGAAGGCGCGCTCAGTACCGTGGCGACGGGCGACCTCGTACTGCTGGGCGGTGAGTTGCTTGCGCCACTCGGCGTCGGTCTTCACGATTTTTTCCACAGTCTCCACTCCTGTACGGCGACCGGTCTTGTCGAACACCGCGATCTTCAGCGGCTTTGCATTCTTGGTATCTTTTGCTGCCTCGGTAGGGGTTGCCGCGCAACCAAGGAAGCCCGTGCCGAAAACGCTGGCGAAGAAAAGACTCCGCCGGCTGAATGAGATTCGATTATCTGTCTTCATCGCGTATACCCTACCGCTCACTGCCTATGCAGCTTCTATTCCAATAGATGCCGGATTTATTCCTTTAGACGCAGGACTCGCTCAAGGGGCGGACCCGGTGCGGCTAGCGGAGGCCTGGGTGAGGACTATCCACAGAACCACACCCACCGCCGGAAGCAGGCTGACGAGGGCGAAGGTTTCGGCGTACCGCTGAGCGTCAAACCAGCCGCCGAGCAGCGGGAGGAGCACAGCGACTAGCGCGGACCAGGCTCCGGCGCCGATGCCCGCCACTAGAGCGGTTTGCTCACGGGGGTAACTGCGTGCCCCAGCCCGCAGCGAGAGCACCAGGAACCCGGCGGCCACAAACATCGCCCAGAAGAAGAAAACGAGGGCGATGGCAGGGCTGCTGGTGCGCGTCACAAGGCCCAGCGGAAGCGCCAACACGGAGAGCAGGGTGAAGATACGCACGGGGCGGGGATCTTCGGCGGCGAAACGATCCGCCACCCAGCCCCAGAAGAAGTAGCCGATCTCCCAGCCGAGAGGTGGAATCCAGAGCACTTTGCCGAGATCGGTCTGGCTCAGGAGAAGTACTCGGTTCAGGTATAGCGGAGCCAGATAGAGAATGGGTCCGATGGCACTGGCGCCGAGCCCATAACTGGCAACTAATGCCCAAAAACGCCGCTCGCCGAGGTTAGGCCAGATAATCCTCGAGGTGCGGTGCGGCGCCGCGGGCAGAAAGGGCGGGCGCGCCACGCGATACCAGACCGCCAGCCACACGAGCCCGAGGACGCCGGTAAGCAGAAACGCGGCGCGCCAGCCAAAGGTGACGGCGATCGGGACGACGATGACCGGGGTGAGGATAGCGCCCAGCGATCCGCCGCTATAGGCGAGGGCCATGCCCCGCGACTGCCGGTGTGGGGGGAGGGAGTCCATTGCCGCCCGCAGGCCCCCAGGAAAGGTAGCGCCTTCGCCGAAGCCAAGCACGGCGCGGGCAGCGGCGAAGCCGAAAAAGCCGTACATCAGGGCGTGGGAAGCGCTGGCGATTGACCAGATGCCCACTGCCACCATCATCCCTGTGCGCAGGCCAATACGGTCAAGCACCGATCCCCAGATGGGATTTCCCAGCATGTAGGTGATGGAGAAGGCGGAGACCACGGTGCTGTAAGTCTGCGCATTCATGGCCGTTTCGGCGAGGATCATGGGGGAGAGGACGGCGAGGATCTGACGGTCAACGTAGCTGAGCCACGAGCAAAACATCATCGTGAGGCTGGCCACCCAGGGACGCAGATGCGTGAACCAGCCGGGAGCGGATTCCGGGGGTAATGATGCTGAGAGTGAGACAGACACGAACCTCGAATGATACCGTGATGGATTCATGAAGATCGATCTGCATCCGTTCGACTGGGCCGTGATTGCCGGCTATTTTGTGCTTATCCTGATCGTGGGCTTCCTGGCGGCGCGCCGGGTAAAGGGAACGGACGACTATTTCCTGGGCGGACGTTCGTTCAATGTGTGGATTCTGATCGCGCAGTCCTTCGGTGTGGGGACCCATGCTGAGATGCCAGTTTCACTGACTGGGGCGGCCTTTAAGAGCGGCTACGCAGCCATCTGGTACCAGTGGAAGAACCTCTTCATTACCCCCTTCTACTGGATTCTGGCTCCCATATTCCGGCGTTGCCGCTGCACGACGATTGGCGAATTCTACGAGAACCGCTACGGGCACTGGATGGGAGGGGTGTACTCCGTTTTCGCGCTGAGCTACTTCATCTTCAACCTCGGCGCGATGATGAAGGGCGCGGGGAAGCTGGTGAGCGCGGCCACCGGGGGTGGGGTGGACCCGAACACCATCGTTTTCGTGATGACCATCAGCTTCCTGGTTTACAGTTTCGTTGGCGGACTGTTTGCGGCTGCCTACACGGATTTCGTCCAGAGTTTTTTCATCATCGGCCTCTCGTTCATGCTGGTGCCGCTTGGCTTGGCGGAGATTGGGGGCTTCACGGCGATTCGCGAGACGCTTCCGGCCGAGATGCTGTCGATGGTGGCGCCGGGGGATATCGGCGTGTTCATGATCGCGGTACTCACGCTAAACGGACTGATTGGCATCATCGCGCAGCCGCATCAACTTGCGGCCGTGGGCACCGGTAAGGACGAGCGTACCTGCCGCATCGGCATGGCGTACGGCAACTTCACAAAGCGCTTCTGCACCATCGGCTGGGCGCTGACGGGGCTGATTGTGGTGGTGCTGGTGATGAAGCATGGCGAGACGCTGGCTGACCCCGAACTGGCTTTTGGTTATGCCACGCGGGCTCTTTTGGCGCCAGGCTTCGTGGGCCTGATGATTGCGTGCGTGCTCGCGGCGAATATGTCCACGTGCTCCGCCATGATGGTGGATGGCGGCGCGCTGTTTACTCAGAATCTCTACCGGCGCTACATACGCAAGAGCGGTCCGGACAAGCACTTTCTGCTGGCGGGCAGGCTCTCGGGTTTGGCCATCACGGGCTTGGGCATCTTATTTGGCTTCTATGTGGAGAGTGTCCTGGAAGCGTTCCTCTTCACAGAGACCATCTCGGCGTTCATGGGCATCAGTATGTTTGGCGCTATCTGTTGGAAGCGTGCCAACCGACAGGGGGCCCTGGCGAGCCTGGTGGTTTCTTCGGTGCTGTTCTTCTGGCTGACTCATCAGCAGTTCGGCGAGTTCTTGCGCTGGGATGCCTGGAATTGCCTGATGGCGTTGGTGGCGGGATTCGTGGCGCTGGTGGTGGTGAGCCTGCTATTTGGCAGGGAAGCGAGTAGCCTGACCGAACCCTTCTACGAGAACCTCGATAGCCCCAGCTATCTTGACGAGGCTACAGGCGAGGAGAAGCCCGCCCCGCGCGAGGGCCACGAACTGCTGATCGTGAAGCTGGGCGACCTGCGGCTGGGCGAGGGATGGGGCAAGTTCTATAGGCGCTTCCGCGTGGACCTCAGTGGACTGGGCGGCGCGTTTCTGGTGGTGGTGGCACTAATCGTGCTGGCTCGGGTGATTCTGTGGCTGCCGTAGGGGATTAGCCCGAGAGGGCGCAATAGGCCAGCCGGGTGCGTAAGCGCCCGGTACCCAGTCTGAAGGCGGCAACCCCGGGCAGGGTGGCATCAGTCCGAACGATCCTCCAATGCGTGGACCTGCAGAAGCCGCCGATACTCCTGATCGAACGGACGATCGGCGTGGTGCTGCTCCTGACCATCCAGATAGCGACGTACCATCGGCACCTGCGAGTGGCTGACGGTAAATGCGGAGAATTCCTCTTGCCAGGCAAACTCCGCGTTCGATTCGAATCGCTGGTGAACCCAACGTGAGGAACTTGCCTTCAGCCCGCGGACCAGAGCAGAAATGGCGATCTCGGCAGGAACCTGTACCAAGAGATGACGATGGTCAGGCCATCCACCGGCGGCGCAAAGGGTTGCGCCCAAATTGCATGCAGTGCCGCCGAGGTAGGGGATCATTTCGCTGCGAAGATCGTGTTCGAGCCAAGCCCTCCTTTCTCTGCTGGCGAAGACCAGGTGATACCAGAGCCGGCAATGGGAAGCGGACATAAGGCGTGCCACCCCTATCGGGGTTACTTTCTAACTGCGAAGTGACGAGGTGCTGACGCACCCCGCTGGCCTATATCGCCCGGCTAGCCGGGCTTTCCATGCCGCTGCAATTGTGCGGGTTTGGCAGCAAGTAACCAAGGGGAAAATCAGCCGGTGTCGGGCGTACAACCAATAAGTGCCTCAATCTCTAGGAAATTCTCACAAAAACATCCGATATCGGCCAAGCTCGCCTCACCTCAGGCGATCTTCACCCGTTCCTCGCCGGCCACCTTGCGGATGAACTCGACACCTTCGGTGTACTCCTCCGCGGTCTTCAGATGCTCCAGCATCAAAGGGGGTTGCTGCGGCAGCTTGCCCAGTTCGGTAAGCAGCGGGCGGTAGTCGTAGTCGCCTCGGCCTGGAACCACTTCCACGAAGTGGAGGTTCATTTCGGGCAGCCACTGGAGGTCTTTGGCATGGCAGCTCACCACGTACTTGCCGAGGATCCGGAAGCAGGCGCGGGTGAAGGCGGCGTTGTTATAGTAACGCTCCGGACTGTTGATGCCGTTGCAGACATCGATGTGGACCCCGAAGGCTTCGCTATTGATGGTCTGCACGAGGCGCAGGTATTCCTCCGGGCCGCTGGGAATGGACCAGCCCATCATCTCAATGGCAAACTTGGCGCGCTTGGGCTTTACGGCGTCAATCACCTTCCGCACATTCTCGACAGTGGCATCAAAGAACTCAAAGGAAAAGTTATCAGGGTGAGGGCCATACCATACCTTCGGGTTGTAGGAGCCCGCAATGGTAACGCAGCATCGCGCACCCACGGCCTCAGCGAGGGCCATGCGCTCGATGATGTAGTCCATGTTTGCTTTGCGCTCGGCGGCGTCAGGGGCGAGCATATTCTTCCATGCGCCCACTTCGGCGATCACTACTCCCTCGTTCTGAAATGCTGTTTCGATGGCCTTGCAGCGGGCGCTATCGGCCGGGTTTGCGTTGGGGCAGTAGGCGGCACGGTAGCCGAGGCGGGTGTGCTCGCGGGCCAGTTCGGCCGGGTCGTCGCTTTTCAGGAAAATGGGCGCCCCCAGCAGCACAGGGTGCGAGGTGGGGACCTGCGCGGCGGCCAGGCCGGTGGCTCCCGCTGCCAGGGTAGCGGCACGAAAGAACTGACGGCGACTGTGAACGGTAGATATCGGCATGGCAGCTCCTTGGCTCAATTGGATTCTATCACGATGGGTGCGGGAGCGCGCTGAACGCGCCCAAGAACTGCGCCTATGTCGATGTGCGGATTGCGATACGATCAGGCCATGCGATTGACTGATTGGCGCTGTTCCGCGATGTTGACGCTTGTTTTGAGTGTCGGCCTTGTGGCGCAGGTTAGAGTGCAGATCACTCCCAAACTGTTACCGTTCGAAGAGCAGGATGGCCTGCTGATGGTGGAGGCGGAGCACTTCCATGCACAAGAACTGGCGGAGACGCGCAGGTGGCATCCACTGCCCGCCAAGCAGTCCCTTTCCGGAACGGAACCGACCGAGACCGCACCCGCGGCCAGCGCGAGTGGCGGGGCCTATCTGCACCTGCTGCCCGATACGCGCCGCACGCACGGCGACAAGTTGATTCCCGGAGAGAACTTCAGCAACCAGCCAGGGCGAATGGCTGTGCTCAGCTATCGAGTACGTATCCAGAACCCGGGCCGGTACTACGTATGGGTGCGAGCCTATTCCACCGGTTCGGAGGACAACGGCCTGCACGCAGGGCTGAATGGCGAGTGGCCGGAAAGCGGCCAGCGGATGCAGTGGTGCGAAGGTAAGCATCGCTGGCGCTGGGAATCGAAGCAGCGCACCGATGCCAACCATTGCGGGGAAGAGGGCAGGATCTGTCTCGACATCCCCGCCGCGGGCGAGCA
Source organism: Bryobacterales bacterium (assembly GCA_026129915.1). GTDB lineage: Bacteria > Acidobacteriota > Terriglobia > Bryobacterales > Bryobacteraceae > JACTMJ01. The sequence continues at coordinate 18,565 of JAHCHD010000030.1, read as the reverse complement.
TACGGTGATGTTCAGCATGCGCGAGGATGGCTTCCGGTTCGACCAGTGGCTGCTGACGAAGGACCCCGCGTACGTGCGTCCGGCTGACGGGCCGGAGACAAGACCGTAGTCCTTAAGCGGCCGAGCCGAAGTGGTTGTTCGCGCTCAATTTGCGGTTACTTATCCAAGTCATTTCCACTTTGAATTGTATTTCTGCGCCCTTCACCCGATAACCTAAAGAGGGGAGCCGTGTTCGCTCCGTTGCTGTATGACTGAGGATGACCGAAAGCGCTATCGCGAGATGCTGCTGACCCTGCGCGAAGACCTGGCGGGGACTTTGGCGGGGAACCGTGAGAATACGGCACCGGTTTCACCCGATGCGGCCATCGGTCGATTGACCCGCCAGGACGCGATGCAGTCGCAGCAGATGGCGCTGGAACTGGAGCGGCGGAACCGGCAGCGTCTGGCGCAGGTGGAAGCAGCCCTGCAGCGAATTGACGACGGGAGCTACGGCATCTGCACCCGTTGCGACGAAGAGATTAGTGCGGCACGCCTTGCCGTGAAGCCGGAAGCGCACCAATGCGTGCGCTGTGCCCGATGAACACGGCGCGGGGCGGCTTTTCCGCGAAAACGAGATGAACTATTTGCGCCTGTTGCGGCAAGAAGGGCCGCTGTTGTGGTTTGGCCTGGTGACAGCTCTATCGACGAGCTTCGGCCAGACTTTCTTTATCGCGTTGTCGGTTCCGGTGTTCCTGCGCGAGTTCGCCCTGGGTGAGGCGCAGTTTGGCTTGATGTACTCCCTGGCTACCGTTCTGGGGGCGCTGGCGCTTCCCTACACGGGAGCGCTGATTGACCGCACCTCCTTGCCGCGATACACCACCTTCGTGGTGGTTGCCCTTGCCGTGGCCTCATTGTTGGTGGCGCTATCACCGCACGTGCTGGTGTTGGCGGCGGGCATCCTGGGCCTGCGCATGGTGGGCCAGGGATTGCTGGGCCACGTTTCCATGACCGTGATGGCCCGCGAGTTTCACCAGAACCGGGGCAAGGCGCTGGGCTTTGCCAGCCTTGGCTATCCGCTTGGAGAAGCGATTCTGCCCGCACTGTTTGCGAGTCTGGTTTACCTGGTCTCGTGGCGTGCGGCTTGGCTGGCGATCGCCGCCGCACTGCTTCTGGTGGTTCTGCCGGGGCTGCTCTTGTTGCTAAAGCAGCATGGGGGCAAGGCGCCCGCCGCTGAAACTATTGCTGCCGTGAAGGATGGGTTCGACGCACGCATGATCTGGCGTGACTGGCGCCTGTATTGCCTGCTGCCGGCAGTGCTGGCGCTTCCCTTTGTGCAGACGGGATTGTTCCTCTACCAGTTGCCGCTAGCCGAAAGCAAGGGCTGGAGCGCGGCGCTAATCGCCAGTGCGTTTACAGCCTATGCGCTGTCGCGCGCACTTTCTTCCATCTTTGTGGGTCCAATCATTGACCGCTTTAGCGCAGCCCGGCTCGCTCCGGTGTATTTGCTGCCAAATGCGTTGGGCTTGGGAATCCTTCTTTCAAGTTCCGCAACCTGGGTGGCGCCGGTTTACCTCGTGATGGTGGGCGTCAGTGGCGGATGCAGCAGCAGTATCGTCTCCTCGATATGGGCGGAATTCTACGGGCCGGAGCACGTAGGCAAGGTTCGCAGCGCGATCACCTCGCTTACCGTGATGAGCACTGCCGGCGCCCCGTTGATTCTGGGCTTCCTGTTGGAATACGGCACGGGCTTTCCGGCCATTCTCATAGGTGGGATTGTGGTGATGACCATCGCGTCAGTGATTGCCGTGCCCGCTACACCATGGGCTTCCGCGCTACCGGGAATGGGTCTGCTGAGGGCTTTGCGTGCGCGGAGCTGAAGGGCTGCTCCTCCTCTTCCAGCGGGTAGCCGTAAGCCGGGAAGTTAATCCAAGAGGTTAATCGTGCCGCGGCAGTTTGGCGCGCCGCACTTACATTGGACGGTGTCCATCTTCTTCTCGAAGCGGTAGTCGATCAGCAACTCTTCACCGGGCTGGATTTCGCGCAGGCTGAAATACAGGATGTGGTCGCGGATGATGCGGGCCTCAAGGTTGGGCTCGCAGGAATGGTTGATATACTCGGCGCCGCTGCCGCCCACTGACCCGTCCACCGTCCAATAGCTGTTCAAAGTGAAAAGGTAGTGCAGTTCGCGCTCTTCGCCGCGCCGCTTAGTTTCCGCGCGGCTGATGCGTTCACCGGTATATTCCATCACCTTGCGCCGCGCAGGGATTCGTTCGAGCGCGTAGATTCCCCAGCGGTGAATGCGCGAATGACGGATCTCCAGCCCAAAGCTGGCATACCGGGGATCAATGCGAGGAGCGTTGCCGTTTGTAGACGCGATGTTCTTGCGAGGCATGGAGGAATCATTATCCTAAACCCAGCGGGGCGGATTGTCACGAGCGGTTGCGGGTGCTTGCCGTGCAGAGCCTCCGAAATGACGAAGGCGAGGCCGCAGCCTCGCCTTCGATTCGCGATTGCGCAGTGCAAATGCCTGCAAGCGAATGTCGTTACGCGCCCTTTTCGACAAGTACTTTAATGAGTTCGTCCACCGCGTCGGCGCTCACCTTCAGCATCTTCTTCTCTTCCTCGTTGAGGCTGAGTTCGTAGATCTTTTCGATGCCGTTGGAGCCGAGTTTCACGGGCACTCCCACGAAGAGGCCATTGTAGCCGTATTCGCCTTCAAGCAACGCGGCGCAAGGAACCACCTTCTTCTTGTCTTTCAGGATGGATTCCACCATTTCCACGGTGCCGGCGGCGGGCGCATAGTACGCGCTGCCTGTCTGAAGCAGTTTCACGATTTCCGCTCCGCCGTTGCGGGTGCGGGTGACGATTTCTTCGAGGCGCGCTGCCGGAATCAGTTCAGTGAGCGGAATACCGGAAACGCTGGAGTAGCGCAGCATGGGAACCATGGTGTCGCCGTGGCCGCCAAGCACCATCGCCACGACGTTCTCGACGCTCACGTCGAGTTCCATGCCGATGAAGGTCCGGAAGCGGGCGGTATCAAGAATACCGGCCATGCCGATGACGCGGTTCTTCGAAAAGCCGGAAGACTTCCAGGCAGCCCAGCACATGGCGTCGAGCGGGTTGGTGACCACAATGATGATGGAGTCCGGTGAATACTTCGCTGACTGCGCGGCAGCGTAACTTACCACCTCATAATTCTTCATCAGCAAATCGTCGCGGCTCATGCCGGGTTTGCGGGGGAAGCCAGCGGTGATGACGACAATATCGGAATTCGCGGTGGCTTCGTAGTCGTTTGCGCCAACGAGGTTGACGTCGTAGCCCTGGACAGGGCCGGACTGCATCAAGTCGAGCGCCTTGCCCTGGGGCATACCCTCGGCGATGTCAATAATGACGACATCAGCCAGTTCCTTTTCGGCGATCCGTAGCGCACAAGTCGCGCCAACATTACCGCCGCCTACTACCGTTACTTTCTTGCGCATAGAACTCCTTCCAATTGAGGGACTCACGGGGTTCCGCGGGCAGGGATGTAGCGCCGCTGGAGAGGGACCGTGCCAAAGCTAAAGTATACCAATTTAGTCCGTGAATGGGTAGTTTAGGACATGGAAATCGGTAATCATTGGGCCAGCTGCAACGATTGTAGTCGCGCGGCTCTCCGCTTATGCGGGCGGAGTTGTGATGTCGGCGATGCTGCGGGCCAAGGCCTCCGGTTCGAATACCTTCTTCCAGTCGGGCTGAAAGATGTCGCGCTTGGCGTTTTCGATGGCCTTCAGTGCACCGTCAGAGAACTTCGCCCCTTCGAACATCTCGAACACAATGCCGATTTCCACCTTCAGGTGACCAAGGATGAAGTCGATGGCGGCTTCGCGGGGCACGCCACGGCGGACGGCTTCGTCAGTGGCTTCGCGGATGATCACCATGCAAGTGGCGCCCACCGTTTCAGAGAGCACGGGTTCCAGAATTGCCAGGTCATTCACGCTGCAGCGATGGGCCTTCATCACCGGCTTGTAGATCGCGCGGGCAACCTCCTCGCCCAATGCATAGGCTTCCTCGGGGCCTTGCATCAATCCGCAGACGATGTGCTGCTTGGCGACAATGCCCCCGAAGAAGTCCAGAGCCGCCTCCGGTGTGGATTCGGTATGGATTACGGGCGGGTGGCAGGGGTGGGTGACAAAGTAGGCAAGGTCGTCGCGCTGAGGCAGTACCTTGGCGTAGGCGGCGGCAGCATCGAGGATCATCAGCAACGTCCCGGAGGCGAGGTGCGGTTCAATCTGCTGCGAGATTCGGCCAATCAGGTTGTCGGGCACCGCAAGAATGACGACGTTGGCACCGGTGAGCGCCTCCTCCATCGGCACCGGCTCTACGCCGCGTTCCCGCAATAGCGCCTGCCCGCGTTCGCTTACTTCCACGTGCCTGACGCCATATGGCGAACCTTCCAGATTCCTGGTGAGCCGAAGGCCCATCTTCCCGCCCGCGCCAACCAGAGCGATGGTAGTCATTTGAGTATCTCCTTGTGGGGTAAGGCGAAGGCGCGGCCGCCAGTCAGCAAGCGCGCCAGGGCCAATCTGTGATACTGAGTATACCAGTCGGGAGGGATCCACAATGACAAGACGGGATGCGATGCTCGGGACCGCGGGCGGGCTGGCCGGGCTATCTGCGCAAGTGGCCGCGCAGGCGCCGCAGGGTATGGCGACGGCGTTGCCTGTTGCTGCGCGAAGGATGACGGAACTGCGCTTTCGTTCCGGGAAGACCTACGCCCATCCAGGCGAGGAGGTCACGCTGGATGTGGTGTTTCAAGAACCCGGCGGCCGCGAGCGGCGCGTGCCTGCGTTTTATGCCGGAGACCACCTCTGGTGTGCGCGGTATGCGCCTGAAATGCCGGGCACGCACCGTTGGCGTGCCGAAGCCACCGATACCGGCAACACGGACCTGCATGGGGTTTCCGGAGCCGTCGAGGCCGCGCCTTTTACAGGCTGGAACCCTCTATTGCAGCGGGGAGCGCTACGGGTGGCAGAGAACAAGCGCACGCTTGCCTATGGCGATGGCAGTCCGTTCTTTTGGCTGGGTGACACTTGGTGGATGGCGCTGACGGGCAGGATGGAATGGCCCGGTGATTTCCAGAAACTGGTGGCGGACCGCGTTGCAAAGGGCTATAACGTGGTGCAGTTCGTGGCGGGGCTTTTCCCAGATATGGCATCGTTTGACCCTCGCGGCTCGAATGAAGCTGGCTTCCCATGGGAGGCTGGCTACACGCGCCTGAATCCTCTCTGGTGGGCAGTGGCGGACCTGAAGGTGCAGCATATCGTTGACGCGGGGCTGGTTCCCTGCATCCTGGGCTGCTGGGGCTACTACCTGCAGGTGCTGGGAGTGGAGAAGATGAAGCGGCATTGGCGCGAGGTGATCGCCCGCTGGGGGGCGTTGCCGGTTGTGTGGTGCCTGGCCGGAGAGGGCGCCATGCCGTGGTACCTCTCAGACACCAAGGACGCTGACCGCAAGGAGCTTGAGCAAGGCTGGACTGAGATGGCTCGCTATGTGCGTGCTACCGACCCTTTCGAGCGGCTGATTTGCATCCATCCGTCGCGAGCCGGACGAGACATCGTTACCGATGCCGCGGTGCTCGATTTTGAGATGCTGCAGACCGGGCATGGCGATTACCGCAGCCTTCCGAATACAATCCACGAGGTAGTGAAAAACTACGAGCGCGAACCGAGGATGCCCGTGGTGCAGGCAGAGGTCTGTTATGAGGGCATTCTGGGGCGCTGCCGTGAGGATCTGCAGCGCCAGATGTTTTGGGCCAGCGTGCTCAACGGAGCGTGCGGGTTCACCTACGGCGCCAATGGCATCTGGCAAGTAAACCTACCTGGCATGCCGTTTGGACCTTCGCCGCATGGGAACAATTGGGGCAGCACGCCCTGGTGGGAAGCGGCGCAATGGCCCGGCGGGGCGCAGCTAGGGCACTTCGCCAAACTGCTCCGCACGCTACCCTGGGAGCGCATGGAGCCGCACCCGGAGTGGGTGGAGCCGCGCTGGACCGACAAAGACTACGACATGCCCTGTGCCGCGGGAATTCCCCGCGAATTGCGCGTAGTCTACATTCCCAGCATGTGGCAGACGCCGCGGCTGCGCGGGATGGAGCCAGGCATCCGCTACCAGATGACGGCGGTGCATACGGCCACCGGCGAAGCCCTTCGCTTCGGCGAGGCGTGGGATCATGGCAACGGCGATTTCGCTATCCCGCTGTTTCCCGAAAAGCGCGATTGGGTGCTTGTGCTGCGGCGTCCGGAATAGCGGCGCGGCCAGTGGCTAGCCGTTTACCCCGTCGAGCCTTAGGGCCGAATACGGCAGCAGCGTAACTAAATAACTACCGTTTTCCGGTTCCATCCTCGCGCCGGTTATGACACGCCATGCCTCGGGATGGCGCATCGCATCCATTGCTGTGAACTCATCAAGCCGCTTCAGGCGCACATGCGTTCCTACTGCCGCGGCTGGTACCGTAACCGCCTGGGCAATGGGGCTGAGATTCGCCATCAGCAGCCGAAGTTGCGAACCTTTACGCAAAATCGCGGCCTGTACCAAAAGCGGCGCGGAACTCGTGCAGCTCAGCATCTCCCCGCCGGAGTACTCTCCCCAATCCGCGAGCACGTGGTAGAGAGGGAACGCCCATCCGGGCTGAGACGCAAACCTGGCGGGCAGCGGCGATCCGGCAGCGCTTTCCATCCAACCACGCCAGCCCGTGGTTTCGTACATGGTGATGGCGGCTGCACCCCCGGCGGCCAGATGCTTGATGCTGCCCAGAGTCCAGCCCGCGCCAAAGAGCGAAAGCTGGCGAGAGTCGACGGAATCGGGAAGATCGTTTGAGGCGTCCGCGGAAGTAGCTCCAGTGGCGTTAGGGTTGAATCGTGGCTTGAACGACACTGGACTCACCACAAGTGGCAGGTCCCCACAGAAGCCTCGCGCGGAGGTGAGTGTCTCCTGGTGCATAGGAAGGGTTTCCACCAGGCTGAGGTTGTCGAAGGCATGCACCTGCGGATTCACTGACCATGCCACCAGATCGGACGAGTCTAGCGGCGGACGCCCGCGGTTTACTTCCGTGAAGTAGGCATTGGATCCAGAGCCGATGGGCAAGTTCGCGTAGAGGGGGCGCAAGGCGGCGCGCGTGAGTTCCACCCAGCGGGTGGTGGTGGACTTTTCGTCGCGATGGAAGACAAGGCAGCGCACGACCGCTGGGCGCACGCGCTCTAGTGACGCGGCGAGAGACGCAAGTTCCTGTTCGGCCTGGTTGCTAAGGTGGACAGCCAGTTCCAGCGGGACCCGCAGCATGGCGCTCTCCTGGGCGGCGCGGGCGAGCACGGCGTCCCAGCTCACCTCAAAGAGCTTTACGTCAGCGCGCAAGTGTGCGAGGGCGGCAGAGCGCAAGCGATTAGCTTCAGCTTCGGTGAGTGGGGGCGCATCGGGAGCCATGCAGGCGCCTATGGGGGGGAGCGGAAAGGCGCGCGCGGCATCCACGGCAATCGCAATCGCGCTGGCTGCGCTGCTTTCAATGGCGGGGGCTTCGCCCATCAGGCTTATCGTCACGGTCTGTTCCACTTCCGTTCCGGAAGCAACTTCGACGGGGAAGGGCAGACCCAAAGGTGTGGAATAGGTCTTGTAGGAGGCGTCGGTCCAGTTGCGCTGGTCCTCCATCTCGAAGGTGTCGCCCTCCATGCGTACTTCGGCGCTGAGGCCGGGTAGCACCATGTGGTTAATGGCGCGGAGGTTAAAGAAGGGCTGGTGCGGCGAGATGGCTGCGGGCAAGCGCCCTTGCTGGATTGCCCCGTCTACGGTCTCAATGCGGACGGGTTGCCCGGCAAGATACTCTACCGGGTGCAGGATGCAGAAGCCGATGCGGTTACGGAGAAAGGTGTTGAGCGCCTTGCCGCGGAAGCGATAACGGATGAGTCCGTTGGCCTCGCCCTCGAGTTCTCCCTGCCACACGAAGTGCACAGCGGCGTTGCGGCACTCAGCTACGAAACGAACTGAGAAACTTTCGTCGCGCGTAGTGATGACGAGGTCACTGACCTGTGGCAGCACGGTATTCCAGTTGCGGTCGCGCACCGCGCCATAGACAGCGCGCAGCACCTCGTGGGAACCCAGGCGGATGTGGCGGATCTGCGCGAGGTCGGGTTCAAACAGCAGGGTAAGTGGTCCCGCGCGCAGAGTGATCTGGCGCGGCGGAACTCTGGTGGAACCGTCGTAGAGGACCCTTAAGGGAAGGGGAGACAGTGTGCCACTGGCGGGTTCTGGACTGGAAGACATCGCGAACTCCTGCGCGTGAAGTGTGCTCGCCATCAAAAGGCCCATCGCCTCTCGCCTGCGCATCGGAACCCCCAGACGCCCTACGGATCGCAAAGTGCAGCGGAAGCAGACTGAGCGAGCTCCGCGTACTTGGTATCGTAACTATACCATCCCATTTCGCCATCCGGTGTTCGGAGGGTCAGGAGCAGTATGCAAGATACAGAAGCGTTCGCGAGCCCAAAACTGTTAACTCCGCCTTCGCCGATTGCCCGCCGCAAACTAGGAGAGCAGGTGCTGGAACAACTCTTGCACATGATTGAATCTGGTGCGGTGAAGCCCGGCGATCCGTTGCCTTCAGAGCGCGATCTGATGGCCAGTTTTGGGGTGGGGCGGCCAGCAGTAAGGGAAGCCCTGCAGGCCCTGCAAAGCCGTGGACTGGTGGCGATCAGCCACGGCGAACGCGCGCGCGTGGTGGGGCTTACACCTGAATCGATGTTCGGGCAGATCGAGCGTAGCGCCCGCCACCTGCTGAGCACTTCGCCCCAGACGCTTGAACATCTGAAAGAGGCGCGTCTAATGTTCGAAGGCTCCATGGTGCGCCTGGCGGCGGCCAAGGCTACCCCCGACGATGTATCGGAATTGCGCGGACTGCTTGCGAAGCAGGAAGCCGGCCGCAAGGACAGTTCGGCATTTCTGGAAGCGGACATGGCTTTTCATGCGGCAATTGCCTCTATCTCAGGGAATCCTCTGTTCGCCGCGGTGAGCCGGGCGATGCTGCGCTGGCTGGCTGATTATCATCGGGAACTGGTGCGCATTCCGGGCGCCGAAGCGGTGACGCTATCCGAGCACCAAGAGATCCTCAAGCAGATTGAGGCACACAGCCCGGAGGCAGCTGCAATCGCCATGGCCAACCACCTCACCCGGGTGAACAGCCTCTATCACAGCAAGAAAGGGGCGCGCCGTGGAGGGAAGTAGCGGGGCTCCTGAGTGCGCTATGCCTCGGAATCCACTACGGGTTTGGGCGCGTTACTGGATTGAGACTGCCTTTCCGCTGGCGGAGGCTGCTGCTGCCCTTGCGGGTGAGCAATCGAGCGGCACCTTCGTGAGCGTGCCTGGGGAGACTCCGGAACTGAAGGAACGCTACGGCGCCCGGGTGGAGGCCCTCCGTGCCCTGGATACCGTGGATGCGCCATCCTTGCCCGGTGCGGGTATGCCGGGTGGGGTGGCGCAGCCCCGGTGGCAGCGGGCGGAATTGGACGTTTCGTGGCCGCTCGACAACATGGGTCCGTCGTTGCCGAATCTGCTGGCGACGGTGGCGGGTAATCTATTTGAACTGCGGCAGTTCTCTGGGTTGCGCTTGCTGGACCTGGCGCTGCCGCCGGACTTCGCGCGCGCCAACCCTGGGCCGCAATTTGGTATCGCGGGCACGCGACGCCTGGCTGGTATTGCGCAGGGTCCGCTGATCGGAACCATCATCAAACCCAGTGTGGGCTTGTCGCCCGAGGCCACAGCGGCGCTTGCCGGGGAACTGGCGGAAGCGGGTATCGACTTCATCAAGGACGATGAACTGCAGGCGGACGGGCCGCATTGTCCGTTCACGCAACGGGTGGACGCCGTGATGGCTGTGTTGCGCGCCCATGCGGAACGAACTGGGCGCCTCCCAATGTACGCCTTCAATCTGACTGGCGAGGTGGATGAGATGCGGCGGCGGCACGACCAGGTCAGGGACGCTGGGGGAACCTGCGTGATGGTGAGCCTGCATAGTATCGGGCTGACGGGATTGCTGGCCTTGCGGCGGCACGCACAGTTGCCGATCCATGCGCATCGCAATGGATGGGGACTGTTCTCCCGCAGTCCGCACATCGGGGTGAGTTACGTGGCTTGGCAGAAATTCTGGCGGCTGGCGGGGGCCGACCAGATGCATGTGAACGGGCTGCGCAACAAATTCTGCGAGGGCGATGAATCTGTGTTGGCTTCCGCGCGCTGCTGCCTGAAACCGATGTTCGATGCGCCGGAGCAAGGTTGCACGGTGATGCCGGTGTTTTCCTCCGGGCAGACGGTGCGGCAGGCTCACGGCACCTACGCGGCTTTGGGCTCTGCGGACCTGATTCATGCTGCAGGTGGGGGATTGATGGCGCACCCGGAAGGCGTGGCCGCTGGGGTGCATGCCATGCGGTTGGCTTGGGACGCGGCGATGGCCGGAGTCTCGCTGGAAGACCAGGCCCAGCGGGAATCCGAGTTGCGGCAGGCGTTGGAGGGCTTTTCGGCATGAATCTCGCGCTGGCATTTTACGGTGACGACTTTACGGGCTCCACCGACGCCATGGAGGCTTTGGCCCGCAACGGCATGCCCACCGTGCTGTTCTTGGATACACCCACGGCGTCGCAACTGGCGCGCTTTCCCGAAGCCCGCGCGGTAGGCGTGGCGGGCATTAGCCGCTCGCAAAGCCCTGAGTGGATGGAAGAGCACCTGCCGCCGGTGTTCGAGCGGTTGAAGGAATTCCGTCCCGCCATCTGCCATTACAAAGTGTGCTCCACCTTTGATAGCTCGCCTGCCATTGGCAGCATCGGGCGGGCGCTGGATATCGGCATGCGTGTGTTTGGGAACCCGTGGGCGCCGCTGGTGGTGGGTGCGCCCGTGTTGAAACGCTACACCCTGTTTGGAAATCTCTTCGCCGCCATTCATGGAGTGGCTTACCGGATTGACCGGCACCCGACGATGTCGCGTCATCCGGTGACGCCGATGGATGAGGCGGACCTGCGCCTGCACCTGAGTGCTCAGACGGACAAGCGGATCGACCTAGTGGATATCCTGGCCCTGCAATCGGCAAATCCCGAGGCGCGGCTGCGCGAAGTGCTGGATCGTTCGCCCGACGTTGTGCTGTTCGACATCCTGGATGAAGACAGCCTGGCGCGGGCAGGGGAACTTATCTGGACCCACCGGCCTTCGGGCACGATGTTTGCGGTGGGGTCCTCGGGATTCGAGTATGCGCTTGTGGAGTGGTGGCGGCGCAACGGCGAGATTCTGGACCCGCCACCGGTGTTTGGCCACGGCAAGCCAGAACGAGTCGCGGTGGTATCGGGAAGCTGTTCGCCAGTGACGGAAAGCCAGATCCGCTGGGCGCTGGCGAACGGATTTAAGGGCGTGGCGCTGGATATTCCAAGGCTTGTGGGTGCGGATGGGGATCTGGAATTCCGGCACGCAGTGGCCTCGGGTGTTACGGCGCTGGACGAAGGCAGAAGTGTGGTGCTTTACTCTGCCCTGGGCGGCGAGGGGCTGGTGACGACGGGGGACAAGGTGGAACTCGGCGGGCGCATTGGCCATCAGTTAGGCCGGATTCTTGGCGAGTTGCGCGCGCGGACTGGCATTGCGCGCATGATGGTGGCGGGTGGCGATACATCCGGCCACGCGGCGCAGAAGTTGCGCATTCCCGCGGTGACCATGGTGCGGCCCATCGCGCCCGGAGGGCCGCTCTGCCGCGCACACGCGGACGACCCTTCGATGGACGGGATCGAGATCGTCTTCAAGGGCGGCCAGGTGGGCACGGAGCGCTACTTCGGACAGGTGCGGGACGGCGTCTAGCTGGCCAAACTCACACCGGTTACAGCGGGATATTCCCGTGCCGCTTGGGCGGTGTGTGGTCCGCCTTGTTTTCGAGTGCCCGCAATGCGCGGATGAGTTCGCGACGGGTGTGGCGCGGCTCGATGACGTCGTCCAGGAAGCCGTGTTCCGCCGCGATAAAGGGGTTGGCGAAGCGCTCGCGGAATTCCGCTGTCTTGGCCGCGCGTACCTGATCAGCGTTTCCTGCCTCCTGCAGTTCGCGGCGGTAGATGATGTTCACGGCGCCCTCTGGCCCCATTACGGCAATCTCCGCTGTGGGCCATGCGAGGTTAATGTCAGTTCGTACCTGCTTGGAGCCCATCACGCAGTACGCGCCCCCGTAGGCCTTGCGAGTGATGACGGTGATCTTGGGTACCGTCGCCTCGCAGTAGGCGTAAAGGAGCTTCGCGCCGTGGCGGATGATGCCGCCGAATTCCTGGTCGGTGCCGGGCAGAAAGCCGGGGACGTCCACGAAGGTAAGGATGGGAATATGGAAAGCGTCACAGAATCGCACGAACCGCGCCGCCTTCACTGAGGAATTAATGTCCAGGCAGCCAGCGAGGACGGCGGGCTGGTTAGCCACGACACCCACAGGGTGGCCATCCATGTGCGCAAAGCCCACCACGATGTTGCCGGCGAAGTGGGCATGCACTTCGAGGAATTCGCCATCGTCCACCACCGCGCGGAGGACGCGCTTGACGTCGTAGGGGAGGCTGGAGTCCTCGGGTACGAGGGTGTCGAGTTCCATTGCATCCCGGTCCCACGGGTCAGTGGTGAGGCGTAGTGGCGGGTCGTCGTGGTTGTTTGACGGCAGGTAAGACAGCAGATCGCGGATCTGCAGGAGGCAGTCTTCGTCGTTGGCGGCGATGAAGTGGCCCACACCGCTAACGCTATTGTGGGTCATGGGTCCGCCGAGGGTTTCTTTGCTGACGTCCTCGTGGGTGACGGTTTTGATGACATCCGGGCCGGTAACGAACATGTAGCTGGTGTTCTCCACCATGAACACAAAGTCTGTGATTGCGGGAGAGTAAACGGCGCCACCCGCGCAGGGTCCCATTACGGCGGAGATTTGGGGCACCACGCCGCTGGCCAGCGTGTTTCGCAGAAAGATGTCAGCATAGCCACCCAGCGAGAGTACGCCCTCCTGGATTCGTGCGCCGCCCGAGTCGTTCAGGCCAATGATGGGCGCGCCGTTGCGGGTGGCGAGGTCCATTAGCTGGCAGATCTTGCGGGCGTTGGTGGAGGATAGCGAACCGCCAAACACGGTGAAGTCCTGGGCGAAGACGTAAACGGTCCGTCCATCCACCGTGCCATACCCAGTGATGACGCCATCGCCATCAATCACCTGGGCATCCATGCCGAAGTCGCGGCACTGATGGCGTACGAGTTTTCCTATCTCCACAAAACTGCCGGGGTCGAGCAGCAGTTCGACGCGCTCCCTGGCCAGCAATTTGCCCGCCTCGCGATGCTTCAGTGTCCGTCCGGCACCGCCACCTTCATCCGCCGCGAGCTTGCGCCGCCGTAACTCATCGAGTTTGCTCATCACGGGACACTGTAGCAAGGAATGGGGTTAGCAAGGAATGGGGCATCGGGAGCCGCCATCCGCGCTGGGGTACCGGGGATCCCTTCTAGCTGCGGGAAGCGCGCCTCGCGCGAAGGAGCGAATGAATGCCATAGCCGGCCATCATGGCCACGAAGAACCCGCCCAAAGCCAAGGCCAGGATCGCATCCAGTTCCGTGCGCTTCTGGTATTCGCGATACACCATCACGCCTCCAAGAAAGGCGATCGTAAAGAACAGGAAGGCAATTGACTGGTTCCAAACCACGCGAAGAGGTTGGATGACAGCGGGCACGATGTGATTTTTGAATTCGCGGATAACACCCATAGAAATGTCGCACGGGGCGACGCTACGACTTCACTTTAGCAGACGGCGGGCAACCGTCTCGCAACGCGGCTTTTCCGCGTGACGCCGGTACAACGCAGTGGCGCGTCTGCCGGAATGGATCCAGGTCTTCACTTGTGCGAATCGGATTCGTTCCATACAATCGGGGCAGTGTAGCTGCAAGGTTGCGGCCCAGCCGTTGAAACGGGCAAGCCACCAGCAGGAAAGGGATTTCCGTTTGGACGAACGATTACAACGCCTGATGCAGGACCTCGGCAACGCGATCAACGAATCGCTGTCGGACTCTGACCGGATAGCCGAATCGATCAGCGAGATCCGTAAGGAGGGTTACGACGTTTTCCTTGTTCTGGAGGCTACGATTGGGTTCAATAAGAGGGAAGGCCAGGAAGAGGCCGAAGAGGAAGTGGGTACACCCGCCTCGGAAGCTGTCGAAGGTGACATCCCGTTCACCAGCCAGGATGAGAAATTCCTGCGCTCCTTGAAGATTACGATTGATGATGAGTGACGCTGCCTGCCAGCAGCTCTTGATAGACGGCGTAGGTGGCATTCACAGCGCGTTCCCAGGTGAAAGCGCGCACGCGCTGGAAGCCCTTTACGGCAAGATCTTTACGTGCCGCTTCGTTTTCTGCGAGGTGTACCAAGGCATCGCGCAAGGCGCTCGGGTGGTAAGGATCAATCAACAACGCGGCATCGCCCGCTACTTCCGGGATAGAGGCACGGTTGGAAGTGAGGACGGGAAGGCCCCAGCCCATCGCCTCCAGTACCGGCAATCCAAAGCCTTCGTCGAAGGACGGAAACGCAAACACCGAGGCCGAGGCGTAGAGTCGCTGTAGCGTAGCGTCATCGCAATATCCGGTTTGCTGGATGCGCTGGCGGGCCGGGCTTTCGCCAATTGCCATCTCGGCCTCCTCCCAGCCATAGCCGCGATCACCCACCAGCACAAGTCGCCATGGGGCAGGCAGGGCAGAGAAGGCCTGAATAAGTCCCACGGCGTTCTTGCGCTTCTGGATGCCACCCACGAAGAGCACAAGCGGCTCACGTGCTTCGATGGGCTTCAATTGTTCAGGGGCTGGGGGGCGCGCCCCATGGTGGATCACGCGAATGCGGCTGCGGTCCACTTTCAATAAGTCCTCCACCTGCCCTGCGGTAAAGGAAGAAACGCAACAGATGACGTCAGAGCGTTCGGCGGCGTCTCGCGCCTGTGCGGTGAAGCGCTCGCGAAACGCGAGCGTGGAATATTCCGAAGTCATCACGAACAGGTCATGGAAGGTGCTCACCATGTGCTTCGCCGGAATGCGCGGAAGGCGCTGGTTCAGTCCATGAAAGACGGTGGGACGCATCGGGAACCATCCGTCAATCAGCAGCGATCGGTAGGCGTTGCTCGGCAGATCTTCCTGGAAGGAGGGAAGGAAACGATGGGGCCGGTAGCATCGGCAGAACACATCATCAGGGTAGCGAGCGGCAAGTCCTCGGAGTAGCTCGAGGCTGTAATTTCCCACGCCAGTCGGTCGCTGCGAAACCGCATAGGTAGCGTCCAGGTGAACGGTGTTGCTCATCGTGTGCAAGACGCGGCACGGCTGGAGCCACGCACACGCCACGTGATGCCAAGATAGCATTCCTTGTGGGTGCGTGCCCTGGCGGAGGCGCATGACGGTGGCAGCATCGGCATGGCCGCGGAGACCTACGCTTCAATTCCATAGCTTTTCAGCTTGCGATAGAGCGTGGTGCGGCCGATGCCGAGTAATTGCGCGGCCATTGTACGGTCGCCCCGCGTGGCATGCAGTGCAGCCACAATAGCGCGGCGTTCCAGTTCCGAGAGGGGAAGAATCTGGCAGGGGTTGAAGTCAGGGTTCACTCCCCAATGCTGCGCCACTTCTCGTGGGAGGGTATTGGCCGCTGGCCCCACGGAACTGCTCGCGGCGGGCGAACCGGGGGCGGATGCATTCGCAGTTGAGGTGCGGCCCTGATTGCGCATAGAATTCATGAGCGGCGATGGCAGGTCCGCCAGGCGTAGCCGAGGCGCAGCACTAACGGCCACCATGCGCTGGATGCAGTTCTCCAATTCCCTTACGTTGCCAGGCCAGTCATAGGAGCGAAAGACTTCCTCCACTTCGGGCGTGAACTGAAGGCCGGGCCCGCAGCGGTCAAGAAAATGTTTGGCAAGCAGCGGGATATCCTGGCGACGCTCGCGCAGCGGCGGAATCCGCAGCGTGATGACGTTCAGCCGGTAGAAGAGATCCTGGCGAAACCGCCCGCGCTGCACTTCTTCTGCAAGGTTGCGGTTGGTGGCGGCCAGCACGCGGCATTCCACATACTTCGACACCGTTGACCCAAGCGGACGGAACTCGCGCTCCTGAAGTACGCGAAGCAGTTTCACCTGCAGGGCGAGTGGCAGTTCGCCAATTTCATCAAGAAATGCCGTGCCTAAGTGTGACTCTTCCAAAAGCCCCGTACGCGTGGCTTCCGCGCCAGTGAACGCCCCCTTGATGTAGCCGAACAATTCGCTTTCCATCAAAGGACCAACCAGCACGGAACAGTCGATGGGCACGAACTTCTTCAGGCCGCTTCTCTCATGGATCCTTCGTGCCACAATCTCTTTGCCCGTTCCGGTTTCTCCAAGAATCAGCACCGGATTCTGATTGCTGGCTATCCGGTCGATCTTCCTGCGCAGTTCCTGAATGGCGGGAGAGATGCCAATCATTTCCACTTCCGGGGACTTGCGCGCTGTTGCTAAGGCTGAGTTTCTGTACATTCACCGCTACGCCTTCAAGAAGAATGCTCTCAGGGTATTAGTGGGCGGGAATCGGAAATATTCTCGGAAAATCTTCACGAAGGTCACGAACTATTTGTTCAGCGGCTTCTCTGCTGAGGCCGCTGCCGCCCAGCACAAGCCAAAGTGGCGGTGTGCCTGAGAATGTCACAACGCGCGCATCGGGTAGGAAGGCCGCCACCTGGTCGCGCAGCCGAAGCGCGTTGTCGAAGTTCTGGAAGGCGCCAAACTGCACGGCGTAGGCGCCGGCCGCACTCGGCGAGCCGGACGGCGCATCCGCTGCGGGTGCCTGCGGGGAAGCGGGGTAAGCGACGGGCGCCGGTGAGGGCCGGTTTGGATGCTCCGTGATGGGCGCAATCACCTTCACACGCACTCTGGCGGTGCCAGGGCCTAGCATGGCGATGGCGCGGGCCGCGGCGCGCGACAGATCAATTGCGCGCCCTTTCGCGAAAGGGCCGCGGTCGTTGATGCGCACTGTGGTTTCCAGACCGTTATCCAAGTTGCGCACTTCTACCCAGGTGTGGAACTTCAGTGATGGATGCGCCGCCGTCATCTTTTCCTGGTCGTAGATCTCTCCGTTGGCGGTGCGCCTGCCGTGATACGGATGTCCATACCAGCTAGCAATGCCCTCCTCCGTGGCGCCAATCACTGATGGCATGGCGGGCCGTGTCGACACAGGCACCGTCGCCTTTGGTTTGCGCTTCGCGCAACCGCTGCTCAACAGCACCAAGAGCAGCGCGCAGAGCACGAAGATAGCGCGCGCACTGATCGCCGGCACGGCGCTGCACGGCAACGCGCCCGCGTTGGATGATGGGCCTGGAAGGCCTGCTGGCAGGGGCGTTGAAGCGTGTGGGGAGAAGTGTTGCATCGAATTGTCTTGACTTTGCTCTCAATCCTATTTATAAGAAAGACACGACACACTGTGCTGCTTTTGAAGCACACAGATTTGGGAGAATCGTTCCGATCGAACTTCCGGCCTTTAGACGATTGCGGTCGGCTGAGGCAAGGCGAACTTGAAACGAGTAGCCAGCCGGAACATCCAATCGAACGAGGGCCCCGGGAAACCGGGGCCTTTTTCTATTTGCGCCGGATGATGTTACCCCCTTCACCGCGATGGTCCTTAGGTTATTCCTTCCGCAAGACCAGTACGCGGAAGTTCTCTCCCATCCCATAGAGCAGCAGCTTCAATTGCTGTTGTAGCAACGTGGATTCGTGGGGCGTTGCTGCGTGCAACGCCCCCGCGAACTCGTCCGCTTCCCCAGCGAACAGCAGCGCTTGCGCCATGCTCTCAAAGCGCAGCAGCTCGCCACTTCGCTCTGCTGCTTCATTCATTAGGATGCTGAAGGGTACATGCGAAGTGATGTCACGCAGCCCGGGTTCGGCAAGCACATCCGGGCTTGCCTGATGCCGGCTGTACGACATCAGAGTGCCTGACGGAAACCGCTTCCACTCACGCTGGGTGTAGCCGTAGTCAATAAACACTAGCAACGCGCGACGTGCATGCGTCAGCAAGTAGTGAAGCAGTGCGATAGCCGTGTGGTGGACTTCAAACTCAAAGTTCTCTTCCTGGGGTACGTGGTAGCGCATGGCATAGTCTTGCAGCGAATGATCGATCGCTTCCCGTTCTGCCCATTGGAAGCTGTTGTGTTTCCAGGTAACCATACGCTCCCAGTAGCGGCCACGCCAATAGCGGGCCACCTTCACGGGCAGTGCGTCAAAGAGTTCGTTGGCGTAAATCACTCCTTGGAAGTCACCGATTGCCGGGGCAGAGCCTGCGTGAAAGCCCTGGTAGCTCCAATCCGCAAAAGCCGCGGCCATCTCGCCGCGGCCAGGGCCAAGTTCCACCAGGTTGCGCGGCAGGCCAGACAAATGCTCGTCAGCTAGCCGCTGACAGTACATGCGTACAAGGCGGCCGAAGACCGGCTGCACCTGGGAGGCGGTAAAGTAATCTCCCTGCTTGCCGATGGGTTGGAGCGGCTGGCGGTAGTAGCCGTGCTGGGGATGATAGAGGGCCACCTCCATGAATCGGTCGAAAGGAATT